>JAAYKH010000010.1 GCA_012522475.1 Chloroflexota bacterium
AAGTTTACGATGTAATCTAAATAATACTTGGTTATTGAAATGCCTTAACAAACTAATAATCATATGAAAATCTTGATCTTGTTCTTTTGTTTTTCCAGTTTGTCTGAAAATCTCATCACTGTTCCTTTGATAATAATTGGTTTTTACTTTTACTTTTAGTCCGAACTCAGGTCTGAACTTGAAATAACCACCCCCAACTGGGACAAAGCAAGGGAGTTTATAAAGAAGAGAAAGAACTGTGTGAGGTGAACTCATTCGATTTTTGAAAAACACAGCATTAAAAACTTCATTTTGATGAACTAAACCATCAGCGCTAATTTCTGTTAATTCTTGAAAGGCTAACAAAACACAGTCCTGAATACTATATTGAATGTCTTCAGCTTCTTTAAATAATGCTTTTTTGTCAACAAGGCGGATTTCTGCTTTAAAAATATTTTTCTCATGTTCAAACCTGACTGGGATTTCTGTTTCTTCAAATTGAAGGTTTCCATCATCATCCCATTTAGCAATTTTACATCGGTGATTAACAGGCTTTTCTAAGGGTTTTGCGAAAATCCGATAATTATTATTGTGTTGATACTCTATCCATAATTTGATACCTGCATGCGGAATTTCCTGACGTAAAATAGAAGCCCCATTCTCATCCATCGTTTTTAATACATTTTCATAATAATCAACAACGAATGGTAAATATTCGCTTTCACCTATTTGAATATTTGGAATGAAGTATCCCTCAGAGGGAGGAAAAGCTTTTCGTAATTCTTTTGATAAATTAAAGAAACCCTCCAAAATATTTTGATATGTAACAATCGGTAATTTGATCTCAGTTGATGGGGGTTCCCATGTTGTAGCTACACTGTCACCACTATCTTCTTGAAAATCACCATATTCTAGTATGTTTGGTATTACATCACCTGGCAGTTGAGATTGTTTGATTTCATCTAATTCAGTTTCAGTGATATTAAGTAAATCTATAAGAATAGATGTATTTCGTGGGACTTCTGGTCTTTTTTGGATAGGTCGTTTTAACTTTTGTTGATCTTCTGATTTAATCCATTGACCATTGCCAAGTTCTGTAAAACCATTTTTAGATAAGTATTTTTCAAGTAAATATTTAAGTTCTAATTCTGAATACTGATTAAAATCCCAATTTTCTAAATCACGAATAATTTGAGTAATCCTTATAATTATTTTTTCTTTTGCTTGATTCTTAATAATTTCATCGAGGACATGCAATTGGTCAGAAGTAAAAACATTTTGTATTTCACCAATTACAATAATGTTATCGGAAATTTGAATCCCAAAATCCGATGCTTGGTTTTTTAGATTTGAAATTATTGAATTTTCGTATAAATTAACATTTTGATTGACAAATAACTCAAGACTATCGTTGTCATTTATTGGAATGTGGACTTCAAAAGGTGATGCATCTGGAATATCAGAGGCATATGTAAATAAATCACCATCTATATTTACAAAGAGGACTTGAAAGGCACCTTGAAGAGGATTGGATGCTGGCACAATTTCTTTAATGACACCAATTTTCCAACTTGTTGGGCTTAACTCTTGAGGATCTTCCTGGGGAAAAGCGATATATTCATCAGCGCAATATGATTTTGATGGATCAAATAAATCAATAGTGTCTGATCGATCACGCCAGGGATATTGCATTACAATCTGTCTGATTAAATTTTTTAGGAATACACGGGTGGGAGCAATTTGACCTAATTCTTGGCATACGGCTAGGACTTCTTCTTGCGATAATTTTAGGTCCAACCAATTAATAACTTGCATAGGAACCCCTTAAAAGAAAAGAAATGCATTGTTACATAATGAGTATAATTTATCAAAAGAATGACGTCAAATATTATCAAAATATTTTCAGGATTGTGCGAAAAGAAACAGGGTGTTTACGAAGCGGGCTCTTCGCACCAGGTGACATTATCATTCAATGAATTAAATATTTTTGGCAATTTCTGTTGATATGAAAGATAAAGGTCGGAACGCGCCCTGGACATCATCATGTAAACTAGCATTTTCTGTCGACTTTGATCCTCATCCCAACTTAGTTCGGTGTCTCGATCAAATAGTTTTTGAATTTGTGGCATAAAGACAATCGTATACTCTAGACCAGTTTGACGACGAGCTTCGTCTGTGTTTATACCACTTGGCAATTCACGGCGATATTTATCTCTAACATAAGACTGAGTATGTAAAACCCCGATTTCCTTTGGGAGAACACCCTCGTCTAGGAGTTCTTCAATTTTATTTTTTATGAACACAACCTCAGCTGTAACGTCGTTAAAGCGGAAAACTTTTGGTTTAGGACCTTCGCGAAGCTCATAATTGGAAATAATATCCAGTTTTTGCAACTCTTCCTCCATTAATAATTTTTGCGCAAAGGGGTCGTTTTCAATCATGGAAAATGCTGCAGTGAATATTTGCCTGGTATTTCGATAAGGTATCCTTAGCCAACGGGTTCGACCGAGAACATCCACACCTTTTTGCTTCCAACTGAAGAACCTATAAACACTCTGGGTTGGATCATCGCAAATAAACAATGAGCCATTTGGTTTAAGAAAATAATAAAGGATATTCATCCAATTTGGGGCAAAATGCTGGGCTTCATCAATCAGAATAACATCGTACTTCTTTTTAGGTTCTGTACCGTTTTTCAAGAATTGCAGGGTAATATTCCGCCTATCCACCCAATCATGAGCCGGTAAATAACTTAATTCTTGCTGATACAACTCGAATATATCAAAAACTTCTGATTTCATCTGATGCGTAAGTGTTTTTCCCTTTACACCCCCTCTACCCTCACGAACGTTATTACAATAATCATCGCGCGAAACACGCCCGATTTCTTTCATCCATTCAAATTCATCGGACAAGAAATCAACACCCCATTCGTTAATATTTTGATAGACATTAGCTAATTTTTTCAATACACCCTGCGTGTTTTGAGCATTTGAAAGTTTGCCTGTCCTAATGAGATGAACTTCTGCACACAATTTATCAAAATTAATAACGTCAACCCTATCAAGATGTTTCAATTCCGGCCGCAATCTGTTTTCTAGTATTGGTTTATTGAAAGTTGTGACAAGTATTTCTATTTCATCATAATTTTTATGCAAATAATTAGCTCTGAGAATAAGGACATCCGTTTTGCCTGTGCCGGCAAAACCCCTGAGAAGACGAATATTGGCATTTGATTTTAAATCTGCTATTTCTGATGGCATTTCACGTTCCAAATGCTCAATGCGCTTTTCAGGATTAACCATGTCGATAGAAGAGAATATATCAGATTGTAGCCTATCAACCGTTCCCACTTTTTGTTCAAAATTTAATGGTTCTTTGGATATTTCTTCTTGAACTACGTCATAAACCCCACGAAACTGTTTATTTACGGGGTCCATGACTTTTTACTCTTTATTAATGATTGCACAGACTGCTCTGATTTGTTTATTAGACATTTCCTTTGTGTATTGATAAGGAATGCTAATATTTAATAGCTTTTTAGCAAGGACTTCAGGATTAAGGTCATCTCTACCAAAAACAAAAGTGTCACCCCATACTTTTACCAGTTTACTTACAACACTTTTAGGCATATGAGGTAAAACACCTGCATATCGATAAGGAAAATCTAATTTTCCTGCATAACCCCGAAGATCCTCATCTTCTTTAAGCATATTTGCCAATATAGTAGCTGATTTTCTAGCTTGGTCAACTGGACTTGTCTCTTTTTCAGGAACATCAACTGATCTACGTTGAACCATTGCGGATTTTGAGTCAACTTGTATTATTGAAACCCAATCTTTGACTTCTAGAACAATAACACCTGCCTTTTTGTGAATAAGAACATAATCTGGGTGTCGGCGCTGATCTTTGTAAACAAGTAAAGGTTGTGCATAAATATGGAAATCGTCAGGTAGTTTTTGTAATACTTGATAAAGCCGTTGATCGCCCCACTCCTCACCTGGTTGACCAAAAATCATTGCCATGCTGATATTCCTCCTTATACCATCAGTGTGAAGAGAATCATACCATGAAGTAACCCAAGTAATTTTGTTAGCTTTAGCTATCTGTGTTACCTTTAAATTTGAAAAATTTTCCATTTTGATTCCCCAGTGTCTTCAGCATTTAAGAATGTTCATGTTATTGTCATGACCTGGAGTGCCTGATTTAGCCATCCTGGACGGCGCTTGAAGAAATAGTCTTACAAAAAGTGCTTCAACCTTGCAATCCTGATTTTGAACTTCCTACTGCTAAATATTCTCAAACTCAATTATCAGCATTCTTCTCCACGCGTGGAGTTTTGTTTAAAGACTTCTTTTCACTTTTTCTTCCCTTGTATCTTACGTGTCTATTGTTGGCTTAATTGGTCGTGGTTTGCAGGGTATTTCCAGGCGCTGCTTTCAAAAAAAAGGCTACAAAAAGTGTCAAAAAACTAGTCCAAATTCAACAAAAATTAGGCAATTTGGGCATCATTTCCCTTTTCCACCTTTAGTGCAAAAAGGGCGAAATATTGGACAAAAAGGCACCCTCCACCGGTTGAGAATGAGAAATTGATAGTATTTTTTCGAGTAATTTTTAGGGTGAAAAGCAGCGTGAGTTTGCCTAGAAATTGTTCAAATAATTCTCTAAGCGAAAAGAAAATTATCTCTTTCTATTGTTCTAATCCAAGGAAACATTTTGGTTTAAAAAATTTAGACGAGATAAAGGTCGTTATAAAAACTTATAAAATTTTTTCAGTGTGCCAGTCCTGTTAAAGCTTGTTCTTTTTAAAAAAGTTTGTTTCTGTTATCGTTCTTTCAAATTGAATAATTAAGGGAATGGTGAGAGATGTATTGTATAGCACTTTTACTGATGTTAACTATTATGATATGAAAGTAAAAGAACCGCTCCTGGGATCTATGGTATGGGTAAATATTATGAAATATTATTCAATAGTCCATTGCTACAGCAGTTTCAGAATTTTTGAAGACCGTTGTTGCAAAGAACTTTCAGAAAATTTTGACAATATATATACAATTATTTGTGTGAGAAGTTTGTCTTAAAAAGTCTATTTGCTAATCTGGTTGAAAATTGAGTTTATAATCATTGAGTTTATAATCTGTGAGATTATACAGCTAATTTCCTTTATTACAAATAAAAGGATGGTTTTGGAGAGAAAATGGTTCTAGATCGTCTTCTGTAAAGCTGATTTCAAAAAAAGATTGTCCGAAATACAACTAAAATAGAAAAACACTGATTGAAAAATTAACTGTTTTTGGATATGTTGGGTTAAGTTTGACGTTATTTGTCCAACACTTACCAAAAGACGAACTATATAAGAAATATTAATCACATATTGTTTACCTGTTTCAATAAAGAGCTTGTTGATTGGTATCAGAATTTATCAAAAAGCATTAGGTAGCGATGAACACCAAATTCTTTTTTTGAATTTAGCGAAGGTTGTTTCGTAAATCACCGGAATACTGGAAACTGTTAGGTCCACAATGCTTTTTGAGAAAACTTCCATACTCATGACCACTTTGTGAAGTTTGATGGGATGATTGTCGTTGAAAATCAATACTTTAATGATGACTGGTGTTGAATATTGTTGAACATAACAAGAGAAGTGAACCATTAAAATACTGTTATAATATTGACAACGAGAAATATTAATTAGAAGAGGTCTATATGTTTTCAGAGAATTTTCAAAATAACAATAATGGTTGGCTTGAGAAAAGCAATCCCGATGTTTATATGAGAGTGGCAAACGGTACATATACAATATCGAACGAAAGCAGTTCTTGGTGTGCTTCTTGGAATTATTTTAATTGTTCCAAACAAAATAATTTTAGGATTGTGACACGACTGAAATGCTGTTATACTAGTCTTACTTCAGGGTTTGGGATAATTTGGGGGGTAAGAGACATTGATAATTTTGTATCATTTCAGATCAGTAGTGATCTGCGTTCTTACCAATTCAGTGAATGCAAGAACGGAAAATGGAATTATCGTAACAGATCAAGGTTAAGATTTAGGGCTCTGCCATATGCGCCTTTAGTTATTGAATTATCAGTGCGGGAAAATGGCCGATTTGTAAGTGCAGATATAAAAGATTACCGTTATCACTTCATGGATCCTCCCCCCTTTGATTTAAACGGTGGTATTGGATTTATATGTCCTGGTCATACTAGAATTGAGGTCTATTCACTTTTTTTACCAGATTGTGAACCCAAATTAAATCATAGCAATAAAAAAGCGGGCCATGTTAGTTATTTTGAGGATGAAAAGTTTTTTCCAAAGGAATACATAAAATCAGATGGAAAAGTAACAACCGATTATTTTGAATGGCGACAAGATTATGATGAAGGCGGTTACCTTCAAGACGAGGACTATTTTATCTATGGATTTGATCATGATGACTAGGATTATTTCGATATCAATCTTCGATTATGATTATTGTTACACTTGAATTTAATTATCATAAGCATTTGCGACACATTTTTGTTAAAGGTCTCTAAATTTGTTTTTAAAGAACATTTTTCATCTTGATCCCAATCAAGAAAAGGCAATCAACTATCGAGGTGGTAATCTGTTGATACTTGCTGGGGCTGGGAGTGGAAAAACTAGAACTCTCACGAACCGCGCAATTTCATTACTAAATGAGATTGTGCCAGAAAGCATAATGGTTGTTACTTTTACAAAAAAGGCAGCCAAAGAAATTAAACAAAGAATTGAATCCCAAGCATCCGCCTCTCTGTTCCAAAGTCTTAAATTAGCTTGGATTGGCACATTTCACAGCGTTTGCTGGAGAATATTAATTGAAAATCCTGGCTTAGTGAATTTGCAAAAAGGGTGGAGTGTTTTAGACAATGCGGATTCACTGCTGACAATGCAACGGGCATCCCAACCTTTTGGTATCGATGCACATACTTCAAAAGAAATATTTAGCCTTTATAGCTATTCTCGCAACGCAAAGTTGGATTGGAGAGAACTCTATGGCTCTAACCGATTTCCCTTGCATAAAAAAATAGATACTAACACCTTGTCTCGGATCATCGATATTTATAGACGACGATGTAAAAGAAGTAATCGTGTCGATTTTGATGATTTGCAATGTTTCTCTGTTGATATTCTTGAGAAATTCCAAGATGTAAGACACGAATACCAAAAACGATTTAAAGCAATATTGGTCGATGAATATCAGGATACAAACGTAATTCAAGAAGAATTTCTTAGCCTATTAGACATGAATAATATCACGGTCGTTGGAGATGATGCTCAATCAATTTATGGATTTAGGGCTGCAACAGTTGATAATATCTTAAACTTTGAATCTCGTTTCAATGCAGAAAAAATTATCCTGGGCAGGAATTATCGTTCATCAGAAGAGATCGTTGAACTTTCAAATGTGATAATTTCTAATAACCCAAACCAATTTCGGAAATCTATCCATTCAAAAAAGGGGTCGCATCACAAACCAAATTTGCTATATGCACGAACTATGGATCAAGAAGCAAATTACGTCGTTGAAAGAATTAAACAATATATATCTTTGGGAATAAAGCCTGAAGAAATTGCTGTTTTGTTTAGAGCTACCCGCTTGGTAGCAACAATTCAGATAAAGCTGAAAGAAGCTGGAATACCCTATATTCTTACTGGCGGAGAGGACTTTTTTAATTTGTCCCATATCAAAGCTGTTCTCGATATGCTTCGATTGATGGTGAATCCAGAAGATTGGATTGCGCTTTCTTCAATCCAAAATTTGGTTGGTTTTTCAAGTGAAAAGACAATTTTAGATATTGAACAAGTAGCTGAAGAAAGGCAACTTTCATTTTGGGATGTTCTAGACGACATTTCATTACCGACCCTTTCATATCAGAAAGATGATATTAGCTCGTTAAATCAGTTTCATATTGTGTTAAAAGAGCTTGCTCAATATTCCAATTCTTCTGAAGCAGTCTCAGACACAATAGTGCGTGTTATAGAAATTCTTTATAACGACCTAAGAAGAAAGTTTTACAATACTTGGGCCGATGTTGAAGCAGATTTCACTATTTTAAATGATATTGCCTCAAGTTTTTCATCATTACCTGATTTTGTCAACACCTTGGCATTACAACAATTTCAGGAGGAACAACATCCTCCTGATTCTTACCCAATTAGTTTGTCAACAGTTCACAGTGCCAAAGGATTGGAATGGCAAGTTGTGTTTATTATTGGTCTAGTTGATTATTGGTTTCCAAGTCAACTTACTATTCAACAAACAGGTACAGACGAAGAAGAAAGACGATTGTTTTATGTAGCAGTCACACGGTCAAAGGAAGAGTTATTTTTAACCACTTATGCATCTTCTCCAAACCCGTATGGAAAAATGAAATCGCAAACCGTGTCAAGATTCTTAGAAGAGTTGCCCAACCATCTTTTTTCCATTGATGGTATATAGCATGGGTTTCGGATAGAAAAGCGAGTTAATAAAAATTGGTAAACGTTGCCCATTCATTTGAATAGTACATGTTTATCACAGGCAAACCTTCACTCGTCTAGAATAACGGCCTTCAAAAAAGCCCTGTAAAAATTTAACCCCGTTATATTGTGTGTACTTCAAGCCAGAAGTGAACTCAGAGGGATATGGGAACAATTGAATAGCCCTTGTAATGTGCTCCCAGCTGGCGCTACCGATTCACCCGCTAAAATGAGGCGGGCTTTTTATTTAAACCCAAGAGAAAGGAAGGGTTATGGAAACAATCAAAGTGAAGATTCTCAGCAAATGTGATGATTGTGAAGGTCAGGCCTATCTACCTTCAGCTAAGGGCACGGATTCTCGAGGTGTGGATTATCAACGCCACGCTCCCTGCACAACCTGCAAAGGCTTTGGCCAAACCGAGAAGTGAATTACGCTGAAGGAATTCCAGATACTGCTCAAAGGTTTGGAATGTCCCCATGAGCACGTCTCGCAGGTGGGCGGTTTCCACTTCTCAGCCGGTGATGTGTAGGACGATATTCAAGATGTGTGCGAAGACTGCGGTCAAATCCTGGATTAGGCCAAGCACACCATTTTCTGATTTAAAAAGGAGGTTCCGATGAGCAATCGTGTAGAAAGTATAAACGAGCGTTATATTGGCTATGGTGAAAAATCTTGTAAAAACAACCCATTTGGTTATGGTAATCTTGGCGTTGGGGTTGTTTTTGAACATTGTTGCTTAAATAATACGGTGTAATCACCAAAAAGCCCTTCGGGGCATTGAACCTATTTTCCCACGCTGTGGGAAAGATAATTAAGCTGGGTGTAATCACCAAGAAGCCCTTGGGGGTATTGAAACGGGTGTAGCATATATAATTCAGGGGCTATGAGCTAGACAAAGGCGATATCCGTAAACTTCGACATTAACATCAATAAACCGGGGTAAATGCTTATCTTATGAAATGTGGAGGCGTATAATATGGAGGGTCTTGAAGCCTTGGTCACGGAGCACGAGGGTATCTGAAGAAATACCTCAAAAGCTAAAGAGGTTTACTTTGGAATACAACATATCCGTTGTTTCTCTCAGCCAGCAAAGCAGAAAAGTACCAAAGTCATTTGAAAACCAAACAGCCCCCATAGCGGGTGCACAAAGCCTGGTCGGGCATTGTGATAGATGATTGATGATCTTTCCTTGCCGCAAAGGTGGCAGGGGAGTCCCTCATTTGGGAAAGCTGCCTGTAACCTTACCCAGAAATTTAGATTACGAGCTTACGCTTGACAGTGTATTTTCAGGCGCATATTCAAGCATGGGCGAACCAGCTGATAGTGAGGTGACAGCAATGCCACCAGCACAAGAAGAATGTGAGAACAAGTCAAGGAGTGCATATGATTGAAGAAAATACCCCGAAAGTTGTCTACCTCCCACGGGAAGATATCTACTATTCGGAAAGGTCTGATTTTATGATCATGATGAGTTTAGTAGAAAGTCCCGATAAGAAAAGCGTGAAGCTTATACTCTCAACGGGAGAGGATGAGGTCTATTGTGAATTTCAAGCAATGACACACGGGAAGGTTTTGTATTCTGTGCCACTAAGAGATGCACTGGAACAAATAAAGATGGGCTATGACTATAAAGAAGATCTAGATGCTGAAGATGTTGTCTGAGGGTTATTTCTCAATCCCCGATATGCCTGAAGAAATCGGTAAAACTTGTGCAGCCGTGTATAAGCATTCACAAGATGGCAATAACCAAAAGGCCTTGGGGGCATTGAAGCCTATTTCTCCCACGCCATGGGAAAGATAATTAATCTGGGTGTAATCACCGAGAAACCTTTCGGGGTATTGAAACTTTGTTTCCCACGTGTAGGAAAACTATCAATCTTTAATTAGAGTCCTTCGGGGAACTGAAATATTCACACCTTGGGCGCACTGGTTTCCGGAGACGATCAAAGAGTGCTTTGGGAAAAGGAATGTCCAAAAGGACAGGATGGCCTGGAAAGCCCCTTTGGAAGGGACTAACGCTTTATAAAGCTATTTTGTATCGTAGTCGTTCATGAACATCATACCCCCGTGAAAATAAGCTCTTGATATGCACCTGCCTTGTGCTTTTATTTAAACGCTCCCCTTCAGCAAATGTTAGCGCCCATTAATCAATGGCGTTTTGTTAATACTTGAAAAACATGCAGATAAAACTGGTTTTTTAGCCTGGTTACACGGCTTTAATAGCCCCTTAAAGCTGTTTTTCTATCGTAAAGCGTTAAGCGTAAAACCTATGAAATCCAGCATTTTCGGGACAAAAACGCCCATCCCACGGGTGGGAAACCCTTACTTTTAAAACCTCCAATCTCAGGTATATACCCATAAAAGGTGAGCGATTTCCTGGATAAAGATGATGGCCTATTTCCATCATTGAAACAATAATTTTTTAAAAAAACCTTTCCCACGCGGTAGGAAAAGGCTCTGCGCATATAATCATGCAGGCTTTTTGGGATAAGGTGTGCGCTTTATGACCCTGATTAAACACTCTGTCCTCATCAGGGTAATCGTCTGGAACCAGTAATAAACGGATACCTATCAACGGATGGTGTTATTGAAAAGGATTTCGTAGCAAAACCTCCCTGCAAAAGTTTACGCTGGTTATATCTTGAGTGACCCTGGTCAGGAGTGAACTCGGGGGGTATTGAAAACAATTGAATAACTGCTTTGATGTGCGTCCAGCTGGCGCAGTCCACCCGCCAAAATGAGGCGGGCTTTTTGTTTAAACCCCAAGAGAAAGGAGCTATATGGACAAGATAAAAGTGAAGATTCTCAGCAAATGTGACGATTGTGACGGCCAGGCCTATCTGCCTTCAGCTAAGGGCACGGATTCTCGGGGCGTGGATTATCAACGCTACGCGCCCTGTCCGACCTGTGAGGGCTCTGGCCAAGCGGAGAAGTGGATAACGCTGCACGAGTTCCAGGCACTGCTCAAAGAGCTTCAATGTCCCCATGAGCACGTCTCGCAGGTGGGCGGCTTCCACTTCTCAGCCGGTGATGTGTGGGATGATATCCAGGATGTGTGCGACGACTGCGGTCAAATCCTGGATTAGTCCCACCGCGCTGTATTGTTCAATGAGCGCTTCTCCAAATATGGAGGGACGCTCTTTTTTTGTTTTAAAAAGGAGGTTCCCATGAGCAATCGTGCAGAAAATACAAATGAGCGTTTTATCAGCTTTGGTGAGGCCAGTGCCACCTGGTCCACCCGTTATAGGGACCCATCAGGCTTTGAGTGCATGTTATTGCTGCAGGCAGAAAACGGCTCAGAAGCGCTCAAAAAGGCTGCAAGCGTGCTGGCGCACCTGAGCCAGGCCCAATGTACACCTCTGCGCAAAGACAGCGCTGAGAGCGCTAAAAAGAGCGCCAACAAACCATCTGGAGCCACGGTGTTGATTAAGCCTGAGGGAGACGCCAAAAACCCGGTGTGTCCACTGCATGGCGTTGAGATGCAGAAATGGGCGCGCAATGGGCGCACCTGGCACTCTCACCGCTGGGAAGATGGCTGGTGCAACGGCAAACAGACATGAAAAAACCAGCAGCTACATTCCCCAGAAAGCTCACAGTCCAGGATGTCGGTGATTATTTTAGAAAGGAGGTCAAACCCCAAATTCGTCTACAAGGCAAATGGTTACTCCAAGCCGACCTGAAACCCGGCAGCCAGGTGCAAGTGACCAATCCCCAACCGGGGGTGCTTATCCTGCAAAGTCTGGACCAATAAACACACAAAGACCACCATCCACCCTGGAGGGTTGCTCGCTTTTGAGCAGCCCTCCTTTTTTATTTAAGCTAAGGAGGCTAAAGAAAATGAAAAATCGAGACGTGATAGAAAAAATTATCCCACCCATTCACCAGGTTGAACCCCCCAAACTGCAAGGGTCCTATCCGCAGGCGCGGGTCAAAGGGCGCCTTGTCACGACCAAAGTGGTTGGCGTCACCTTCGAAGGGCGGCAGGAAGTGGTTGCCCGCTTGCAGCGGGGTGACCGGGTCTGGCTGGAAAGGGAGCCAGACAACCCTTATGACCGCGATGCAATCAGGGTGTCCCGTGAAAACGGTGAGCAAATCGGCTATCTCAACCGGCATCTGGCGGCCAGCTTGAATCCCTATTTCCAGGCCTATGGCTACCCGGTGCGGGGACGGGTGTCATTGCTGACGGGCAGTGGTTTTGGCGGTTACTCACTGGGCTGCCTGATTAGCTTCAAGCTCCCCCGGCCAAATCAACTCAATAACAATCGTAATGGTCTTCACTTTGAGGATTGGGACGATTGGGACCTTTAATCGAAAGGCGATGCTGGATATGAAAGACACAAACACAATTGTTTTGAAAGCATGGAACGCTGAGACTCACATGAGCGAACCGACTGGTGAAGTGGTCAGCATCTACGCTGTTGCCCGCTCAATCACGCCTGAGAAGTTTGCCAGGTTGCTGGACAATTATCTCAACTATGGAGGGAAGGGTTTCAATGAAGGTCGGTTGGTAGGTTTGCACCTGCGGCATACCCACCGCACCTTGCAACGCCTGGTGATTTGCTTTGCACTGGGACTGATTATGGGGCTTTCGGAACAGGAACACACCGATGCCCGCAACCAGACCGCGATTGAAACGGCAAAAAAGCTGGCGCAAATGATGCGTGAAGGTGAGCTGCCAATGGGCACGCACATCTAAAACTAATAAAGAGGGAGTGGGCGAAATGCCTGCTCCCTCAAATTATTTAAGAAAGGAATACCGATGGACACTGTAGTTAAAACAAGAAGTAAAGCCAATGATTTACAACTGAAAATTCAAAAGCACCTGGAAGAACTGACCAAAGCGACAGAAGCAGCCAAGAAAAGCGAAGTGATGCTAAACTACCTCTCCTTTTGTGCACGCTTTCATAATTACTCTGCGTCCAACATCTGGTTGATAATGCTGGCAAAGCCCGAAGCAAGCTATGTGGCAGGCTTCCACAAATGGAAAAGCTTAGGTCGCTGGGTTCGTAAAGGGGAGAAGGGCATTCCGATATTGGCACCATTGCTGGTCAAGGATGAGGAGCAGGACGGCGTCAAAACACAGCACCTGGTGGGTTTCAAGGTGGTATATGTCTTTGATGTCTCACAAACGGACGGTGAACCGCTCCCGCCCGAACCGGATTGGAAAAGTCCTGAAAAGAATCATGATTTGAACCAGCGATTACTTCAATTTGCAAAAAGTCGGGGGATTGTTGTATCGTTCAAAACCCTCCCTGGCGACATTCAAGGGATCTCCAGAGGCGGAGCGATTGAAATAGATCACGGTGCTGGCACCAAGACGCTGGTCCATGAAATTGCCCATGAGCTGATGCATAAAGACGAGGATAATTTTGAGAGTAGGGCTATAAAGGAATTAGAAGCAGAAAGTGTTGCTTATGTTGTCTGTCGTTATTTTGGTCTGGGAAGTTTGAACAGTCCAAACTATATTGCATTCTATGATGTTTCATTTGAACAAACGCAGTCTCATCTAGATCGTATCCGAATAACTTCAAATAGGGTTATTACTGCCTTAATCTCTGACCTTGGCCGTCTAACAGCCATCGAATAACAAATTGTATGTTGGTCTTCCATCTCCAAGCATGAAAATTGTCATTTTTTAATATTGTTTTATACAACACATCTTGACACTGTGTATATGTCAGCGTATAATAAAATCACTTAAATATATTCATGCGTTTAGGATGGGAGATAATCCTGGTAGGTGACACCGAAATTGTAAGCGGCGTCGATCTACAACAAAAAATGAACATGTAAAATGTAAAATGTAAAAAATTTTATAAGAGCGATTGTAAGGAGTCGTTGATGTTCATTTTAGATTGGCGTTTTACGCCTATCAGGAGGAAAGCATGAATCCAAAAATTTTTAATTTTCGGATGCCAGTGCAAACCTGGCATGAATTAAATATTCTCTCAAAAAGTCTTCTGCGGACAAAATCTAGCCTTATCCGTTGGCTCATTCACAAAGAGTTCAAAAGGCTTGGTTTAACTTCTTTAGAAAAGAGCATTGAGCTGGAAGAAGCGGCGGGCAATGCGTTTTCTTTAGATTGTCAATAAGAAGGTGGGGGATTTGAAATGCAATTAATAAAAAGCCCAGTGTGGTCTGGACACTGGGCACCTGAACCAACGCCGGATTTGCTCCCAGGCAATTTGTTCATGCCTTATTATATCACCAACAGTGCTAATATTGAAAATATAAATAGTTTCTGGCTACTTGTATTTAAATTTCATAAGAATGCTATAAAAGGCGTTGGAACGTCAATAATTTTCATGGAAGAATTTGCCTTTGTAAATCGAATAGCAAACTACATATTCTTCGTAATAAAACTAATTTTTTTCAAAAATGCTCGTGTAACAAATGGGTTTCACGAGTTTTTATTTTTATGGCGGTGGAGCGATCAATAAATTGCTATAAAACAATGTTGAGATTGTCTGGATCTTAGAAATTAGCTGTTCAAAGGCATATTTAATGGCACTTCTACAGAATAATTTAAAGATCGCAATTGGGATAGAAAACAAATGAAATATCTGTTTTGGTGAAATTTGATTTGCCAAAAATATTTCAAGAGGAAACTGAGTGACTTTTATAAAGAAAGGCGAAACATGATTGAAAACAAATTATTGAATGCAGATCAACTTGCAAATATTTTAAACATCAGTCGCTCAAAAGCATATCAACTGATGCGAAATAGTGAAATTCCAACAATCACGATCGGTAGAAATGTTCGCGTGAGCCATAAGGATTTGGAAGAATTCATCGAACAAAACCGATCAAATAATGGAGGTAATGATGAACAACAAGGATCATGAAAGACAAACAGACAAAATAAAAACCCGCCACGGACAGGTAGCGGGCCATCAAATAAATCCCCTGAAAGAGGAATCTACTATGATCAATTTTAACACAACTCCTATATTTAATCAAATGAATGCTGAAGTTCCTGAATTACCGGAAGAAGCACGGTTGCCAGACAGACTTGGTGAAGGCGCTTGTCCCTGGTTGGATGACTATGTTGCTTTCAGTAAAAAATGGAGCCCAGAATCGTATCATGGCTACCATGAGGCGTGTGGGTTATTTGTATTGTCGACCGTAGCTGCAAGACGAGTTGTCTTTAACCTGGGGGGAGTTAAAGCAACAAACTTGTATATTCTTCTGGTAGGCAGAACAAGTATCCATGCTAAAACCACTGCAGCACGAATTGGAACAGGCCTGCTGAAAGAAGCAAATCTAGGCTGGTTATTAGCCCCGAATGAAATAACCCCTCAAAAGCTGATTGAAATAATGTCATCTAAAGCTCTACCTAAAAATTACAACAGTTTAAGTGCTCATGCGCAGAAAAACGCATTAAATCGAGTTCGAACAGCTGGTCAAAGAGGCTGGTTTCTCGACGAATTTGGAGGAAACATCGCTTCTATGATGCAGCTAAGTTCTGTAATGTTTGGGATTAAGAACTTGATCAGGATATTGGACAGTGCTCCTGAAGATTATGAATATTCAACAATTAAACGAGGTCAAAATTTAATATTCAATCCTTATCTGTCAATTTTGGGAAACATCACAATAGCAGATTTGATTCCATATGCAAAAAAGGGAAACACTTTATGGGGAGATGGTTTCCTCGCTCGTTTTTGTATGGTGGTTCCCCCCAATGACAATTTGTCTTTTGGTAGATTTCCAAACGAGGAAAGGGTGTTTCCTGAATCGCTAACTTCACCTCTAAAAGAATGGAGTGATCGGTTAGGATTTCCCGAATATCAAATCATTGATTCTGAAGGTCAAAAAATTGTTAAATGCGAACAAACCATATTTTCAAGTTTGACAATTAGTGATGAAACATTTGATGCTTATTACGAGTATCGCGATGCATTGAAAATGATGATGACAAACAACCCTGACCATGATCTTGATGGTAATTATTCAAGATTAGCTGAAAAAGCGCTCCGGATTGCTGCGTTATTTGCCAGTCTTGGAGGATCTGAATGTATTGAGTTAGCTCATTGGGCAAAGGCTCAAGAAATCACTGAGCACTGGCGGGTCGGTCTGCATGAACTGCATCGACAAGTAAATGATAACAACCGAGACCAACCGAAAGCCTATATTAAAGATATGTCTCATGAAGAGCAGATCCTGAGGGCGGTAAGAAAAAAGGGAGTTTTGGACAGGCGTGGAATTGCTCAATTTACAACGCTCAAGACGGATGTTATCAAACCAATAATGGCCGAGCTTGTTCAAGAAGGCAAGCTTACAGCAATCAATGACAACGGTAAAGAGTGCTATAAATTGCCGAGTTCAAAATTGAACACAAGCTAATTCGTAGGGATTTTGCAGGATGTAGGAGTGTAGGAGTGTAGGAGTGTAGATGGTAGTACTTCATCTACACTCTTCCTCGTTCTCAATTGAAACCCATTGTATGAAAAGGAGGTAGTAATGGCAAAACGTGGCGCTGGAGAAGGAAGTGTTTATAAACGAGGAAATAGCTGGGTGGCCCAGGTGGGATCCGGAAAAAATCGTGAGTACCGTTCTTTTAAAACACAAAGGGAAGCCAATTCATGGCGACTTAAAGCTGTTGAGCAGCGGCGACAGGGTTTAGACTTTGCTGGATCAAAGGTCACATTAGCAAAATTCCTTGATGATTGGTTGGTTGTAGCGAGGTCTTCAGTGAGACCAAACACTTATTATCAATATGCTCAGATTGTCCGGGACCATATCAATCCTACACTTGGGAAAGTATTGTTGAAGGATTTACGCCCTGAACAGGTTCAATCCTTGTATACCAGTAAATTAAAAAACGGTGTCAGCCCAAGGACAACACGAATGATTCACGCTGTGATTCGCCGGGCTTTAAATCATGCCTTGCAACTTGGATCAGTCATTAGAAATGTGTCCGCTTTGGTTACCCCTCCCAAGGTTCCTAAAAAAGAAATGCAGATACTTGATGAGTATCAAGTGCGCCAATTGATCCAAGCCACAGAGCGCCCTCAAATGGCGGTATTGTTTTGGATGGCTGTTACAACGGGATTGAGGCAAGGTGAAATACTGGGATTGAAATGGTCTGATCTTGACTGGGATAACAGAAGGATACATGTTCAAAGGCAGATCCAAAGAAGGAAAGGCGAGGGCCTGGTTTTTTGTGAACCAAAGTCTTCATCTGGAAGACGAGTCATTGTCCTGGGGCAATCAACAATTGAAAAATTACGCTCACATAAAAACAGGCAAGAAAAAGAACGGATGCTGAAGGGAAATGAATGGCAAGAAAACGATTTGATTTTTCCATCACCCATCGGGACACCACTTGACTCCTCCAATGTTGTCAAGGCTTATAAGCGTAGTTTAGAAAAAGCCGGTTTGCCAAATATCCGCTTTCATGACCTGCGCCATACTGCTGCAACGCTCATGTTACAAGAGGGTATCAATCCTAAGATTGTTCAAGAGCGATTGGGTCACGCTGATATCAGCCTTACGTTAAATACGTACAGTCATGTCCTCCCACATTTGCAAGAAGAAGCAGCTGAGAAAATGGATGAACTCCTAACTTTAATCGATGTTAGTGATGAATTAGAAGTGATCAAAAAAACCTAATCAAATAAATAAAGAATTCTCGTAGCTGTAAAGTGGCTGTAAAAAAGAGCCTTCACAATCTGAAGGCTCTTTTTACCCATACATATGGGGGTTTATAATGTATTTACCGCTATATATAGCGCCCCCGGGGCGACTCGAACGCCCAACCAACTGATTCGAAGTCAGGTACTCTATCCATTGAGCTACGGGGGCAAGCAGGTTTATTATACCGCAAATTCAGAAATTGAAACTTTCCTGGCCCTTTTTAACAATATTGAACTTAACTGATGCCGTTTACTGTCTTATTCCGCTAAACGTCTGTTAACTAATCTAATAATTTGTTAAACTTAAGAATAATTGATATGACCCTTGACAAATCTTAAATATATGCTACGATATCTTGAAGTAATCATAGTTTTAGTGTTGATTTCTTAATAGAAAAGGAAATGAATCATGACACATGTTCTTGAGCTCGCCAGCGATGATCCGATCATCTATTTAAAGGCCTACGGTGGTGTGCAGATCAAGGGCGTCGAAAATACGACAACAATAGCCTGTGAAATCGCCGCACCTCAATTGGCGACACTGATTGAAGAAGATGGTCATGTTTATGTGACGGTTAACGCTTCCTGCCATTTGACGGTGCCTGTAAAATCATCAATCACGATAGAGCGCGGCATGGGATCTGTCTTGATTGAAGGCGTTCAAAACCCGATTAACATTGAAAAAGTATTGGGTAACCTGGTTTTACTTGGGGTTGGCCAAGCCGTGGTTGGCAAGGTAGGCGGCAATTTATCTGCTCGCAACGTTTCCGGGCTGCTCCGTGCAGATAAGATCGCAGGGAGTCTGACCGTCGAGGATGCGCAAGCGCTAATCTGTGGAAAAGTGGGCGGTAATTGTGTATTAAGGCAGATCCATGCTGAAGCCCAGGTGGATAAAGCTGGTGGTTCATGCAGGGCCCAGGATATTTTCGGGGAAGCCATATTGGCCAGGTTTGGCGGCTCGATAAAAGCTAAGGGTGTTAATCTGGGAGCGGATCTTAAGGTTGGCGGCAGTATCGAACTCTTCGATTGTCGCTTCGCAAGAGATTTACGATTGGCAGCGGGTGGGAATATTCTTGTTGCGTTGCCGGAGGATCAGACAGACCTCACGTTTGTTATCAACTCGAGCGGCCAGAAGATCAAAATTCAGGCAAAAGGTGAAGATCTCAAACTGCGGAGGTATGCTCACACCCAGGAATTTGGTGAAGGCGGTCAACCGATTGAACTATCTGCGGGCGGTTCTGTGTCGCTAATTGATGATTCGAGGTCGGATGAAAATTTTATCGGAGACCTATCAGATCGATTTTCCTTCGAGGAATCAGCTTTTAGCGAGATGGTTCAAGAGCGCATTGAATCCGCCACGCGCCGGGCTGAAGCGAAGGTTAAGGCAGCTGAAATTCGATTGAGCCAAATTCAAGATCGGGTTGAAAAATTTCGCGAGATTGATCTTGATGTGGATTTGGGAAATGAAGCGCCTGAAACACCTTCAACATTTACGAAACAACCCGTACCGCCTGTCCGCCGACTTGCAGGAAAAAAGGGCGCTACAGGTGAGGAACGTTTGATGATCTTGAATATGCTCGAAAAAGGTACTATCAATGTCGATGAAGCTGAAGCGCTATTCAAAGCGATGGAAAGCTGAAGGTAAAGATGGTGGATCAAGCTGAACGAAGAGTTTTGGAAATGGTTGAGCATGGGGTGCTCTCGGCTGAGGAGGGATTGCGATTGATTGATGCGATGGCAGTGGGAAGGACTGATGTATTCTATGATGACGAGTTTGCTCCTGATATAGAAGAAGTTTCTGCTGAGGATCTATTGACACCTGCTGTAACGAACGTTTCTGAAAAAGAATTAGCGCGGATGAAGCAACTGAAACGCTGGTGGATTTTCCCCTTTGCACTTGGTTTGTTGTTTACCATTTTGGGCGCATACTGGATGTCCACGAGCTACAGCCGCTCTGGTTTTGGTTGGGGTTTCTGGATGTCCTGGATACCATTTCTGGGCGGTATTTTCGTGGTGGCGGTCAGTTTTCAAAGCAGTCGAAATGTATGGTTGCACGTACGGATTAAGCAAAAGCAAGGCGATTCACCGGAACGTATTTCGATCAGTCTTCCAATACCGCTAACTTTCACGCAATGGTTTATTTCAAAATTTGGCCAAAAAATCCCCGGGCTCAAAGAACAACCTCTAAGCGAAACATCTGATTTGCTTCAGAAGATATCCCCCGATGAGCCCTTTTACATACAAGTTAATGATACAGATGAGGGGCAGAGGGTGGAAGTCTTTATTGGGTGAAGACTGTTTGCTTGGGAATGTTTTCAATTATTGGGTCTCAGACCAATAGTGATGCGCCAATAACTTTTGCAATGGAGGGAAGGTGGGGTCGCCCGACGTCCGGCAGGAATTAATTCTATGTGACGAGCCTCAGTTATTAAAGAAATTATAGATGGCGCCGCTGATACTGGCAAACAACGCATTAACAGGATCGAAAACTGCCTGAACCGGATGATATGCAAAAATAGTGAGGGCATAGTTGCCGCCGGGGGAATAGATCAGAGCTGCATTGCCATAGGTGTGGACCAATCCATCCGTCTCTATCGCCCAGCCATGTTTGTGCGCAACTTTGGTGCCCGCTGGCACGCCAGCCTGGATGAGAACGCCAATTTTGTTTAACGCCATGATATCAATCATCAACTGGCATTTTGCCTGTGTGATTTCACCCGGGAAAGCTGCTATCAATGATCCGCCGCCGTGCTCTGCACAGAGGTAGATATCCTCCATTAACATGCCCATATCGGCTGCTGTTGTCTGGTTGTATCGATCGGGGTGGGTATCTACATCGACGCGTGTATTGGCAGGTGTTTCGAAGTTCTGCAACAAGGGGGCGCCGAGATAAAAATGGCCGGCCCAAAAGGTGTTTTCCAGCCCCAAACGCTCTAAATCGGCAGTGACGATTAAAGGCGATAAGTTGGCATCGATCACCATCATGGCCAGCTTATCGGTGCTGGTATTTTCCGATTGCTGAATCATCTCTTCCATTAACTCGATGGCTTCAGGCGGGTAAGGTGCTTCCATGAAGCGAAAGGCAGTGACCATCAAAGGGATTTTCACCAGGCTCCAGGAGGAGAAGGCGATATTCGGCGGGAGTTCCTGCCCGTTGCCCTGACGGGCAAGCAGCAAGTTGCGGGAAGAACTTAAATCTTGCAGATAAACTTCAACGAGCCCATCGAAATTTGAAACGTCAATGATCTGGCGAATCATTAACTCCAGGTCAGATAGTGACGGCCTGGGGATGGAGGTTTGATCGAGGGCAAGGTTAACCTGCCGATTGGATGATGATTTGAGCACATCGACGATCTGGAGTGTCGCCCGATCAATATCGATGCTGGTTCCGGTAATGCCTTCAGCAAATTGTGATGTACCCGGGACGGGTTTGGGTGGTACGGCAGGGGTGTCGTAACGTGCGCTGATCTCCGTTTCTAAATAATCCCGGATGCGGTTTTCATCATATTTAGCAGTCAGCGGGACGTGGATATCATGGATATTACGGTTCCACAAGAAGTTCCAATACCCCCCCCAGAAGGGTTCTGTAACACGCTGGTTATCAGCAACAGCCAGCATATGATCAACTTCTGGCTCGAAGCCCAATACAGCCGGGCGAATTTGGATTGGACTGCCATTGTAAATTATTTCGATGGGCGAACGGTACACCGTGTAAATTCGTTCAGCAGCCTGGGCATAATTCAAGCCGCCAATAGGCACGTTGCCCACCTGCATACCTAAGGGGAAATTATTACGCAAACGGCTATAGGCGATTAATTGACTGGTTGCCAAAATCAGGGTAAGAAAACTGCTCAGGATAGCCGCCCAGCGAAAGAGGGGAAAGCGGTGTCTTTGTTTCATTGAGACTATTGTACTAATTTTTGTTAATTATTGCTGTCTGGTAGTGCCCAGACGGACTTGATTGAAAAAGCATAAAAAACACGGGCAGGCAGCGTAAAACGGATTTAATTTCAAGTGTCTAACCCCGCCAGAACCTTTAAAGGCTCGGCATTGTCTGGTTCCTCAATGTAAGAGCCCGCATAGTGGGTGTACACGATCTTTCCTCCTCTTTCCACCAGGATGACCGTGGGCGTACCCAATGAAAAGAGCTTCTGATCCTGGAAATATGCCTGTGCTACGCGAGAGCCTTTATCGCTCAGGATGGTGTAGGGCATTGGGTGCTTGGTAAGGTATCGTTTGATCATGAAAGGCCCGTTGGGCACCAGGACCAGGATTTTTGCATTACGATCAGAAAATTGCTCATAATCATGGCGCAACTGCGCCATATGGTTGGTGCAATGTGGTCAGGCAAACCCGACGTTGAACACAAGCAAAACATGGTGTTGTTGATACAGTGTTGAGAGTTTTACAAGGTTCCCAGCTTGATCGGGAAGTGAAAAATCCGGGGCAAAATCGCCAATCGTTAGTTTGTCCAAAGTATACCTCTTGTCATTTTCAGCGGGTTTTGATAGGGTTCAGGTCATATTTGTGATTGATAATCATACCTGAAAATTAATAAAATCACCATTTTTCTGTGAACATCTCGAACCTGTCAGGTTAGATATGTATGTAGAAACCGGACTTCTGGTACAATAGTGCAGGCAATATGCGTGGCATATTGGCGAGATTTATAAAATAGGCTTCGAGCAGACTGGCTTTGCATTTGACACGCTTCAATGCAAGGAATATACTATCAACGCTTGTTTTGGAAGTCGACTTTGGAGGTTTTTGTGAAAACTGCATTAATCACAGGCATTACCGGGCAGGATGGTTCCTACCTGGCCGAGTTGTTATTACACAAAGGGTATGAGGTTCATGGGTTAATCCGCCGCTCGAGCACTTTCAATACCCGCCGAATTGACCACATTTATCGCGACCCTCATGGCAATAATGGCAAGGTTAACCTGTTTTTGCATTATGGGGATGTCACCGCCGGCGATACCTTGCTGGATGTGCTCTACAATGTCAAACCTGATGAAGTGTACCACCTGGCAGCACAGAGCCATGTGCGGGTAAGTTTTGATATGCCCGAGTATACCGGCGATGTGACGGGCTTGGGCACAATTCGCATCCTGGAAGCTATCCGTAAAGCCGGGATGAAATCTCGCTTTTACCAGGCCTCATCCAGCGAGCTGTTTGGAGATTCCAAGCCGCCTCAAAATGAGAACACACCCTTCCGACCGCGCAGCCCCTACGCTGCTGCAAAACTTTACAGTTACTGGATTGCTAATAACTATCGAGAGGGGTATGGCATGTACGCGGTCAATGGGATTTTGTTCAACCACGAGTCGCCACGCCGTGGCGAGACCTTCGTAACCCGCAAAATCACCCAGGCGCTGGCGAATATCATGGCTGGAAATCAGAAGCATCTCTACCTGGGTAACCTCGAATCGCGCCGTGATTGGGGTTATGCGCCCGAATATGTGGAGATGATGAACCTGATGCTCCAGCAGGATCAGCCAGAGGATTACGTGGTTGGCACCGGAGAAGCGCATACGATTGCTGAATTTCTTGATGAAGCCTTTGGCTATGTGGGCTTGGATTGGCATGACTATGTCCGTATTGACCCCCGTTACTTCCGCCCAACCGAAGTCGATTACCTGGAAGCAGATACAAAAAAGGCGAAAAAGTTGCTCAATTGGGAGCCCAGGGTGAAATTCCATGAGTTGGTACGGATTATGGTTGACGCTGACCTTGACCTGGTTGGCATAGAAAGCCCTGGCGATGGCAAGAAAATTATCGAAGAAAAATTTTCGGGCTGGCATCGCTGCGAAGATCAAGTCGTTTCAATGGAGCGATAACCGGGAAAACTTGTAAAACCCGATTATTCTTGCTATAATTTTAAATTGTTAGTAACCGGCGGAAGAGTAGTTTATTTCCACCTGCCAGAGAAGGAACGCCCCAGGCTGAAAGCATCCACAGGCGAGGGATAGATGAAGTCACCGCAAGGGAATGTTGAAGAAAGCCCGGGTTTAAGTTGTGTGCGAACCGGGTGAGTAGAACGGCACGGGTGCGCCCGTTATCGCGCAGCCGGTTAATGATCCGGACTGAGCGCGCTGGCCAGGGCTGGCGAATAGAGGTGGTATCGCGGAAGTAACCTTTCGTCCTCTGAGATGAAAGGTTTTTATTTTTAAAAAAGTGAGGAGCACAGCTCATGGCTAAAGAACTACCGAAAACTTATGATTTCAAAGAAACGGAAGGGCGAATTTACCAAGCATGGTGGGAAGGTGGTTATTTTAAACCCAATAATGACCCCAAGGATCCAGATTTTAACCCTGCGATCAAACCCTTTGTAATCTCAATACCGCCACCCAATGTGACCGGCAGCCTGCACCTGGGACATGCTCTGTTTGTTTCTATGGAAGATTTGATGATCCGTTATCACCGCATGAAAGGTGAGCCTGCCCTGTGGGTTCCCGGAACAGATCACGCAGGAATAGCCACGCAATTGCAGGTTGAAAATATGCTGCAGGAGCTTGGAACCAGCCGGGAGGAGATTGGGCGGGAAAAATTTCTGGCCCATGCCTGGGCATGGAAAGAGAAATTCGGAGGGATCATCACCGAGCAAATCCGCAGGTTGGGCGCATCCTGTGATTGGAGCCGCGAACGCTTCACCCTGGATGAGGGATTGTCGCGAGCCGTGCGAGAGGCTTTTGTGTTATTGTTTGAAAAGGGCTGGATCTACCGCGGCCCGCGTATGATCAACTGGTCACCTGGCTTGCAGACGGCAGTGTCGGATCTGGAAGTGGAATACTCCGAGGAACTTGGCAAGCTGTATTACTTTAAATATCGTGTTGCCGATAGCGACGCGTTTATCCCGGTAGCAACCACACGACCCGAAACGATCCTGGGGGATACTGCTGTGGCTGTACACCCCAACGATGCGCGTTATCAACACCTGGTGGGAAAAATGGTGCTGGTTCCAATTTTAGGACGTGAAATCCCGGTGATTGCCGATGATTACGTTGATAGGGAATTTGGGACCGGCGCGTTAAAAATTACGCCGTCCCACGATCCGAATGATTACATCATCGGTCAACGTCACCACCTTGAATTTATCAACGTACTCAATAAAGACGCCACGATTAATGAAAATGGCGGCCCGTATGCTGGTTTGGATCGCATGGATTGCCGGCAGAAGCTCTGGGTAGATATGGAGGCAGACGGCTTGGTGATTAAGGTAGAGCCGTATGCGATGAAGGTGCCGCGCTCCCAGCGCGGGGGTGAAATGATTGAGCCTTTGATCTCTACCCAATGGTTTGTGAACATGGAGGCCATGGCCCAGGCTGCCTTTGACGCTGTCAAGGATGGTCGCATTGAGATCATTCCTGAACGGTTCAAGAAGGTGTATTATAACTGGCTGGAGAATATCCAGGATTGGTGTATCAGCCGACAACTCTGGTGGGGACATCGTATCCCGGTGTGGTATTGTAACGATTGCCACGCCATGATTGTCGCCCGTGAAAACCCCACGCATTGTCAACAATGTGGCAGTTCAAACTTGCAGCAGGATCCGGATGTGCTGGATACCTGGTTCTCTTCTGCCTTGTGGCCATTTTCTACCCTTGGCTGGCCGGAAAAAACCGCCGACCTGGATTACTTTTACCCGACATCGGTGATGGAAACCGGCTACGATATCCTGTTCTTCTGGGTAGCACGTATGATCATGACCGGGCTGGAATTCACCGGTGAAGCGCCTTTCCATACCGTCTATTTGCATGGCATGATCCGGGATGAACATGGGCAAATCATGAGCAAAACCAAGAACAACGTGATTGACCCTTTGATGGTGATGGATGAGCTGGGTACGGATGCGCTGCGCTTCTCCTTGCTGGTTGGAACGACGCCCGGAAACGATCCCAATATCTCGTTAAAAAGAGTGGAAGCCAATCGGAATTTTGCCAATAAGCTGTGGAATGTTGGCCGTTACGTGATTCGCAACCTGGAAAACTTGCCCGCAGCACCCCTTGATGAGCCGGATTGGACTCTGGCGGATCGCTGGGTCTGGGCGCGCATGCGACAATTAAGTGAAGCGGTCAATCGGTTGTTTGAGAGCTACCAGTTTGGTGAAGCTGGCCGCCAGATCTATGATTTCTTTTGGGGAGAATTTGCGGATTGGTACGTGGAGATTTCAAAAAACCAGATCGCAGAAGGCCAAGACCGGGCTTTCTATACCATTCAGACGCTGGTGAGGATTTTTGATACTTGCTTGCGGTTTTTGCACCCGTATACCCCCTTCGTTACAGAAGCCTTGTGGGGGCACCTGCGGGATGCCTGCGAAGCAACTTCAGCAGCTTTAGCACCAACCCGTGGATGGGAAGATGCGCTGATTATTGCACGCTGGCCAGAACCCCTTCCGTTGGAAGGCTGGGAAGCGGAAGCAGTTGAACAATTCTCGCTCATCCAGGACATGGTGCGCGCAATCCGCAACATCCGCTCGGGATATAAGGTTGACCATCAGCGAAAAATCCCCTGTACGATCAGTGCGGGTGGAAGAATGGCGATGATTGGAGCGCAACAAGAGGTCTTTGTGTCCCTGGCAGGGATTGACCCGTCTGCGATTACGATCGTTGAAACGCCTTTAGAACCATCAGACGATCGGGTTACACTGGTGGTGGGCCCGGTAGAGATCTCATTGCCGTTAGCAGGTTTGGTCGATTTACAGGCCGAACGTGCCCGTCTGGACAAGGAATTGCTGGAGGTACGCTCACAAATCGAGCGCTTAGAAAAACTTCTGGGAAGTCCCTTCGCGGAAAAGGCGCCGGTGGAAGTTGTGGCGAAGGAACGCGAAAAATTGGCTGCTTACCAGGAGACTGCTGAACGTTTACAACAGCAATTGGGTTAAGGTATGCCCTGAAAGCCGCTGCTTGCCAGCTGGCAACTTAAAGCGGGCGCCTTGCTGCTGGGAGCAAAGCGTAATGACGATGGGCCCTCTGCCTTTGGAGCGCAGTTTGTTGTTAACATTGATAATTATGTGAAATAGCTTCGTCAACCGTGCGGAATTATTGGGCGTGACGTTGTAAACGCCCATTGCGTTACATGCAATCATAAAGCCGACGAACCGGTTTTACAGCTTACGAATGCTTTTCCGTTGTTGGTAAAATACGATCATATTCGCGCTGCATAAGGCGTCTCAGGATGGCCAACGAGGTGGCGTAGGTGGAATCAACGCCGAAATAAGATAAGGTTCCAGCGCCCAGATTTTCTCCCTTGGTGAGGGGCGTATCGGAAGCATAATGGAGGATACCCAGGTCGAAGGGTACACTGTATAAATTGACAATTTCATCTACAGGGTGGCGAGTGGGGCGATGGAGTTCAGCAACCGCAGAAAGATACGGGCCGGCCTCCATTTCAATGTCTGTATAACCTTCGCGGTAAACCACCTCCATAATCTGTGCATTTTGGAGATACGTTCCTAAAACCGAGACCGATTTCTGGTTGTCTAAAACGGTACCATACACGAGGTATGGGCTGACATCACTCGCTGAGAAGCAATTGTGATACATGTAGGTGTTACGTGAATGCTCATCATAGGTAACGTTCGGGATCATCACGTCTCCACGGCGGCCATTAAGGGTGGCAGCCTTTCCCATGATGTAGATACCCAGCAGAGGGCTGGTGTGTTCGGCAATTTTTACCAACAGGTTATACGCAGCCAGGCCAAGCGGATAATCAATATTCAGAATGAGGGCATTGCTTGTTTTCAGGAATGACCAATCGGCCTCTCGATCAGCAAATCCCACCGGCGAGAGGCGGGGGTCGATCGTCTCTGGGTTGAGGGCGGCCAGGTCGATGATCTGTGCATCAATATTGAAAGCGTGTTCACTGGGAAAACGGTAAACCCCATTTGCTTTTTCAAAGATTGCCTGGGCTTTTATCAGGTCTTTACCCTGTGACGTCGCCTGGTATTTCTTAAGAATATAGTTGAGAAAATTTTCAGGCCTTGAGGGAATTTCTTTCTGGCTGATATCCTGCCATTCGGCCAGCAGGTCATCATCCCCAGCAGTGTGGAGGAAATGAGTCAGGCGTTCCTGCTGGGTGAGGGCAAATCCGGTTAACAGGTTGGGGATACTGTGGGTATTGCTGGAGATGAAGTAGACAGGACGCTGAGAGATTTCAGGAAAAGCGGATTCGATACTATCCCACCAGTAGCGGGTTGCCCGGCGGTATTCGTTGAGAGAACCGCTGAGGAGCTGGACTTCAAGATCTAATTTTTGGTCACGAATATGTTTGAGCATCCAAGAAAAGCGATCACCCCAGATGACCTGCAATCGTTCCAGTTCTTTTACGGCGATTTTTAATTGCCGGGCGATTTTCTCAAAAGTCTCATTATTCTGGATGGCTGCTTCCGTTAGAGATTCATCACTGACTTCACTCAAGAGGTAGTGAAGTTTATTCCATTCGATCTGATAAGCAGTTAACACGGGGATGACATCGTCAATATCCGAACGAGAAGCGATAAAACAGGCTAAAGTGTCGTTGTTATCAAAAAAACAACGACGCCGGCGGGCGCGAGCAGATACCTCGGTCCAGTTTACAATCTGGCGATACCCGGATTGTTCGAAGACGGTTTCGCTTTGCCCGAGAAGGACAGCTTGTACATGCGGCATACAATCCGGTAAACGCAAATTCGCATAGATAAAAGAGGATATATCCGGTTGTTCCTGACGTGCCAGCAGGTGCAGCGAGGAATTGATCCCCGCGTGGATTTCTTCGAGGGAGCGAATGCGCACCCGGGTGGTTGACCTCAATAGAGAATAAATCGTGCGGAGGTAGAGATCAATTTCTTCAGAGGCCCTGGTTGGAACGGTTCTTTCCATAACAGCTCACTTTTTCTGGTTTTGATGTTCAGTTTAGTTTTCTGGCTGATCGGCAATAACTACGCATTATTTTACCCTTACTGCCAGTGATTAATGCTTTACGTTGAAGTTATTAATTAAAAAGTGTAGATTAGCCCAATGCACACCATGTTGTTAAGACCACACTCAGTGCCGGTTTAAAAGACCATTTACGCTTGCAAGATAATGAAATTATTGTTGGTTTGCCTCTAAAAACTTTTGCTTTGCTGAACAGTTAACCTAAACGAATATCTTCGGTACAATTGGACTTGTTCAAATACCCTTTACTTACAAGGATTATCGGTGATTAAAACGATCTTTTTTGATTTTGGCGGTGTGATCATAAAGCAGCCCAATCATCGCGGAATAAACTTCTGGAAAAAAGCCCTGGGTGTTACCGGCTGTCCGGAAATCATGGAGATGCTGGAAAACCCGCATGATTCGCAACTGGTCAAGGATATCTGTTTGGGAAAACTCCCCGAAGACTATATGTGGATGCTGATGACGGAAAAATGGCTCCTCAAGCCCACAGCAATGAAATTCTTGAAGCGATGGATGTTTTCAAAACGCCAGTTAAACCGGGCCATTGTTAATTTTATGGTGGAACTGCAGGCGGATTATAACATTGCAATTCTGAGTAACGCGGGCGATCAAACCCGGGCCTTGCTGGAAGATACCTACCAGTTGAAATCTGTGGTGGACGAGATGATCATTTCAGCGGAAGAGGGGGTCATCAAACCTGATCGGCGCATTTTCGAAATTGCCATGGAACGTCTGAATACGAGGCCTGAGCACTCGTTGCTGCTGGATGACTACCTGACTAATATAACTGCCGCCCGCGAATTTGGCATGCACGCCGTGCAATTTATCAGCACGCATCAGGCGATTGCAATGGTGCGCAGTTGCCTGGATAGCAGGCAGGCCTGATGTTGTACCTGGTAGCAACCCCGATTGGCAACCTGGGTGACATGACGCTGCGGGCACTGGAGGTTTTACGTTCGGTAGACCTGATTGCCAGCGAGGATACCCGCAAAACCTCGATTTTGTTGAACCATTACGACATCCACAAACCTCAAAAGAGTTATCATGCCTTCAATGAAGAAAAGGTTGTACCCAAGCTGGTAGCGCTGCTTTTAGAAGGACAATCCATTGCAGTGGTCACCAGCGCGGGAACGCCGGGCATCTCTTATCCGGGGTATTCTCTGGTAGAAGCCGCAATCGAACATGAGATCCCGGTAACGGCGATTCCGGGCCCATCTGCATTGATATTGGCGTTGACATTATCGGTCTTACCTGCGCATAGCTTCACGTTTAAGGGGTTTGCGCCGCGCAAATCTGGGGCACGTCGGCGGTTTATCGGCGCTGAAACAGAATCGCCCCATACATTGATCTTTTACGAAAGCCCGCACAGAATCCAGGCATTCCTGGCGGATGCCCTGGCGGTGTTGGGGGACCGCCAGGCCCTACTGGCAAATGATCTGACTAAGAAGTTTGAAACCCTGCAACGGGGCCAATTAAGTGAGTTGCACGACGTATTTAATCAGGAGGCCCCGCGCGGTGAATACACTGTGGTAATTGAAGGAAATCGGTAGGTGCGCAGCTTAAAACTTGAAGGGTGGCAGGTTGGCCTCGTCGTCGAAAGCTTCTACCTTTTCGACGCGTTTTAACCCGTTGACAACCCAATACGTGAATGGTGTGACAACAATTTCAACCAGGAGTTTGAAGATATAATTGGTAATGGTCAAGCTCCACAGCAAGCCCCATGGGAACACACCCAGTGCGCTGGCAATAAAGACAAAGACAAAGGTATCAAGCGCTTGCCCGATGACGCTGCTACCGATGGTACGGAACCAAAGCAACTTGCCCTTAGTGAAGGCTTTCATGAGCACCATGGTGATGGCATTCGAGAAAGACCCTGCCAGGTACCCGGCTAGACTGGCGATGACGATCGTTCCCGAGCTCATGCTCCCCAATATCCGGTCAAAGCTTTCCTGGCCGACGCTGGATTCCCAGGTGGCTTCTCCGGGAAGGACCTGTACAAACCAGAAGACCAATGCGCTGAAAACCAGAGCGCCAAAGCCAATCCAGATGATGCGCCGGGACCGTTTATAGCCGTAAACTTCTGTCAGCACGTCGCCGATGATGTAGCTAATTGGGAACAGGACGGTCCCCGCGTCAAAGCTGAGTTCCAGGGCGCCCAAGCTGAAACCCCAATCGATGATCTTGGCGGATGAGGCGACGTTGCTGAGTACCAGCGCCAGCACGAAGATCACCGTAAGGATATCGAGGTAGTGAAAGGATTGTGTTGCAGAGAGATGGTTCTTTTTTTTCACGAATGGCTCCGTACTTGACCACGGGCTAAGTATACCTTGATATGCATCATTTCTTTCTAACGCCAGAATCGATTCAGGGAAAGCAAGTCAGCTTTCCGCCACAGGTAGCCCACCAGATCAGGCACGTCTTGCGCTTGGGAGCAGGTGACCAGGTGGCTGTGCTCGATAATAGCGGAATGCTTTTCACGGTGGTTCTAACTGGCCATGTGTCAAATACGCAGTTGACAGGTCAAATTGTTGCCTCCCACAGAGTCACCTCGGAACCCGGGATCGGGGTTACGTTATTCTTTGGATTATCAAACCGCGAAAAGGTGGAATGGATCTTACAAAAGGGGACCGAAATTGGGGTTTCTAAGTTTTATCCTTTTGTCTCATCTCGAACACGGGTGAGTACCCCGGCTCTATCAGAATCCAGAATTACGCGCTGGAAGCAAATTATTAAAGAAGCCGCAGAACAATCCGGGCGCGGCAAGCTGCCAACTTTTAACCCCCCAGAATTTTTAAAAGAGTGTTTCGTAAAAGCAAAGCATGATCACCAAATGTGCCTTTTGGCATGGGAGAACTCGCCTGGCGATGAGATCAGATTGAAAGAACTGCTGCAAGGTTTTTCAGGGGATGCAGTCGCTTTGTTTGTGGGGCCTGAAGGTGGCTTTTCTGAAGATGAGATTGTTGCAGCTAAGGAAAATGGATGACAGGTAGTTTCTTTAGGCCCTCGGATTTTACGCATGGAAACAGCTGCGATTGTGTTTCCAGCCCTGGTGCTTTACGAATTTGGGGGTCAATAAACAGTTGATCTGTGTTATGATTTTGTAACTATAAGCCCCGTTTTGGGTTATAAATAGTAATGACTTCATGAACAGGACATCAAATTGAAACGAAGCTGTGTTATTGTCAACCCGACTGCAGGTAAAGGTGCAGCCAAAAAAGTTATGCCCCAAATTGAAGCCCTATTACAAGGACTTGGTTTGGATTATGAAATTAAATACACAGACCATCCCGGTCATGGCATCGAACTGGCGGAAGAGGCCTGCAACGATGATTACGCGACCCTGGTTGCCGTTGGGGGCGACGGGACGGTAAACGAGGTTATTAACGGTATGATGCGGTCAGATCGACAGAATGAACGCTTGCCGCATCTGGGCGTGCTACCTGTAGGCCGGGGAAATGACTTTTCATTTGGCATGGGTATTCCCCAAGACCTTGAATCTGCCTGCCGACTGTTGGCCAATGGGTATTCCCGAGAGATTGACGTTGGCTTTGTAAAAGGTGGTGATTATCCAGATGGGCGCTATTTTGGAAATGGCATCGGTATCGGTTTTGATACGGTTGTGGGTTTTGAAGCCGCAAAATTACCCCCATTTATCAGTGGCATCCCGGCTTACCTGGTTGCGGCACTGAAAACCATCTTCTTATTCTTTGACGCACCGACCATTCAACTGAATATTGATGGCGAAATTTTAGAACAACCCTGCCTGCTGGTATCTGTTATGAATGGACGTCGCATGGGTGGCTCCTTTATGTTTGCACCCGATTCAAAATCGGATGACGGCTTGTTTAGCCTGTGTATTGTCGAGCAGGTGACCCGTTGGCAGGTTTTGGGCTTATTTCCAAAGGTGATGTCTGGTACACATGAATCGCACCCAGCAATTAAGATACCAATGGGAAAGATGATTAAAATCAGTGCACTTTCTGGCACTTTGCCTGTGCATGCTGATGGCGAGACAATCTGTGAAACCGGTAAAAGCCTGGAAGTTGATCTTTTCCCTCGTGCGTTAAGGCTGGTGTGTCCATGAAAACCCCGTTAATTTGGTTGGTGAATTCAATCATTCGTTCCATCTTGTTTTTGATAATGAGAATTGATGACAAAGCGTTGAGAAATGTGCCCTGGCATGGCCCGCTTATTCTCGTTTCCAATCATGTTAATTTTTTAGATGTACCAGTGATTTTTACGCATTTGATCTCACGGCCGGTGACCGGGTTTGTTAAGCGAGAAACCTGGGATAACCCTGTAATGGGATTTTTGTTTACGCTTTGGGGCGGAATCCCGATTGATCGCGGGGTTGCTGATTTTGACGCATTTAAGGCGGCGAAACACGCGCTGTTGGATGAACATAAAATCCTGGCCGTTGCGCCTGAAGGCACCCGGTCTGAGGATGGGCGCCTGCTCAGAGGGAAACCAGGCATTACTATCCTGGCCAGCCGAACCGGGGTACCAATTCTACCAATAGCTTGTTTTGGGCATGAGAATTTCAAACACAATTTTCGGCGTTTGAAGCGCACGCCGATCACCATCAGGGTGGGGGAGCCCTTTCGCTGCAAATTTGACAGCCGAGAGAAAAACAAAGCCGTTTTGCTGGCAATGACGGATGCCATCATGTTGGAGATTGCCGACTTATTGCCTGAAGAATATCATGGCGAGTATGCAGGGGTGGATATCAACCGGGAGATGTACCTGGAGTATCTTGATTCACCCTCAAGGGAGGAGATTTCGCAGGCGCTGGGAAAGCAGTTTTCCCACGCCTAAATTTCGCCCGGTTTCATCCGTGACAAGCAAGTACTGCCCTTGAGGTGTTAGCCCTGTCTCTGGCTTGCGGATATCCCGGCCTTCGACCCATTGAGCGACTTGGGCGTGATTGAGCTGGGTTTTGCCCCGCGTAAATTGATGCCCAAAACGACTGGCGAACTCAAGGGAGGGTTGAAATTGCTCGCCAACCCATTGACCAATCCGCATACCGATGTATTCGAAGGGCAGGGTTATAAACTGCTCACAGTAAACCGTGGGAATTAGAAAGACACTTTCAAGCCGCTGAAACAATTGAAATTGAGAACCGACAATAATTTGATCGAGTTGCAGACCGAAATTGTGCTGAACTTGCTCGTAAAGCTGTTTTTGAAGGGCTGGTTTAAGCGGCTGAAGCTGGGTGCGTGAAAAATCACGAGCTGGCGGTACTTCAGATATTGCGGGTATAGACCCTGTTTTTTTCAAGCGGCAGCAGAAAAAGCCCGACATGCCGGTCAGGTGGGGCCAAAGCCGCAGAGCGTTTTTCAGTGAGGGGTGAAAGGATTGATCGTCAAAGCCGGTCAGCCCGGGTGCCTGGAAGGGAACCTTGTCTGAGACGTCTTCAACGATAAAAATGTCCGGATATTGTTCCAGCACGTGGTTAATCACGGCTTCGTCTTCTTCCGGAGCTAATGAGCAGGTCGCATAAACGAGTTCACCACCGACTTTAAGCGCACTCAATCCGCTGATCAGAAGTTGAATTTGCCGATCTTGTAAACGTAAGCGCTCTGTGGGGGTTGTTTCTCGCAGGGGATGGGTGAGCGTTGGTCTGAGACTCTCCATACTGCACGGGGCATCCAGCAGGACGATATCGAAGGTCTCTGGGAACCATTTTCCGAAGGATTCTCCGGGGAAATGAGTCACAGCCTGGTTGATGCCACCCCAGGCGGCAAGGACTGATCTTAATGCCGGGATGCGGCTTCGGCT
>JAAYKH010000055.1 GCA_012522475.1 Chloroflexota bacterium
ACGGTACCGTCTTCAACTTTTAAGAAGGTTGTCTCCATTTCTGAAATTAAACTCCCCAGAGCGCCTTCGCCCGGAAGCGTAACCATGATTGAATGGTTGGCCGTGTTCACTTTTAATATATCGATTTTCAATGTATCGCCTGGTTTGGCTCCTTCGATGTAGACTGGCCCGGTGGCGGGGTTGATGTGCTCCCAATCTAATTTATCAAGCAGGTCTTGCTCACTTTCCAACTGACCCTCGAAACAGTCATGGGTTTCCATAATAACTTCTTCCCCCTGCTGAACATGTAAAACGGGTGTCAAATTGGGGTGAAAGGCAAAGAATACATGATCTCGACTGATGACTTTATTCATATCTCCTCTTGGGTAATGATTGTTTCAAATGATACGTATGATAAATTCCAAGAATTTAGTTTAATAAAGAGAAAATAAATTTCTCTGTAAAATTACCGATTCCATACTGATTTAGAAGCATGCCTCCGATGATTACAATAAGAAAGACAGCCATGACAAGGTAATCATTCTTTTGAAATTGGAATTGTCTACGAAAGGTGCGTTTTTTAATGTTGTAATCGAAGCCGCGGGACAAAATAGATACAGAGATGTCTTGCGACCGCTCCATGGTTGTCAGAAATATCGGTATTAACATAGCGGTGAGGTTTTGTACCCTTTTAAAAATATTTTTAGGCTTAACGTCATAACCGCGTGCTTTTTGTGCATCGGTGATCTTTTGAGTTTGCTTGGTTAAAATACCAACCGTGGAAAACCCGAGCATCAAGGCAATACCCATTTCCGGGGGCAAGCCTCGAGACAGTGCTTTTTGGATAAGAAATGAAATCACAAGTGCTACAACGGCCATGATTAAATTACGGTAAATCGGGGCTGTATCCCGTAGAAAAGAAATTGGCGGACGTAGATTGAGCATTACAGGCAGGAAAGAAACCAGGATAACCAAAGCGATTGCAATCGTGCTGAAGATGTCGGCCTGTGATAATTTGTTTTTCTCTCGTTCTGTTACTGTCAATGCCAATTCGACTGGAGGGGTTGTGTACAGCATCAAGTGAACTGACAAAACGACGCTGAAAAACCGAAAGAATACAGCCACGCCGCGCACCAATCCCTCAACGGTGACGGACACTTGTTTTGTAAAAGGGATCAAGTAAAAAAGATGGTGGGAGTCTTTTGGTGTGAAAAAGAGGACCTGAAACAAGGAAAAAGTAAGAAATATGATCACCAAACCTCGCAGGTTCTTGTTAAGGACTTCGTTATCGACGCCCTGTTTTCCTATCAAGTAAAGCGTGAAAAATAACAACCCCATGATCACGGGATCGACGATGATGATCGAAGTGATGGTTACGCCCACAAACAAGAGTAATTTTGTGCGCGGATCAAGCTGATGAAGGATTGAGTTTCCTTTTTGATATTCAATTCCCATGATGCACCTCTGTAATTTGTGTTAAAACCTCTTTCATTGCCTCGTATGAAACGATATTTGGCGTAACATCGCGATCCTTCAGCTCAAGCGCTAATCTCGTAAGGTCAGGTAACTTGAGTGAGTTATCACTCATTAGTGCGTGGTCAAGAAGTAAATCGGAAATTTGGCCATCGAAGGATAGGCGCCCATTTCGTAAAACAAGGGCTCGTTGAGCGAAGTTGGCAGCATAATCAATGCGATGGGTGATGATCAATACCGTGGTCCCGTTCTCATTCAGACGGCGGAGGATATTGAAAATATCTTCGGTCATTTCCGGGTCTTGGCCTGATGTTGGTTCATCAAAGATCAGGATCTTTGGCTTTAAAGTTAAAACCGAGGCAAGTGCCAGGCGTTGTTTTAACCCTTTTCCAAGGTCAAATATTTCACTGTCGACATAATCGCCCATATCAACAATAGCCAGGGCTTCTTGAATGCGTTCTTCAAAAAACGTTGGATCAATATTATGAGCCTTGAGACCAAATTCCATTTCATCACGAACAGTGAATGAGACGATTTGATGATTTGGATTTTGGAAGCAAAAGCCAACATCACGCGCAAGGATGTGCGTAGGTGTCTGTGAAACATCATTTCCAAGGATGGTTACGCTTCCACTGCCTGGCTGATTCAAACCAATCATATGGCGCACTAAAGTGGTCTTTCCCGACCCGTTGCGACCGAGGATTGCCACGACTTCACCAGCGTGGATCTTGAAACTGACATCGTGCAACGTAGGCAGACCAGCAGAATACTCGAAAGAAAGATTATTTACTTCGATGACCGCCGGTGAATTATTTTGTTCAACCTGCCGCTGATGGCCATTGGAATAATTTTTGAGGGTGTATTTGTTTTTTAATTGATCGGCAAATGATTTCGGAGTAAGTGCCAATTCAGGTAGTTTGAAGTCCTCTGAGAGGCGCATAACATCCGGCCGTTTAAATACGCCAGGGATATCTCCCTGAGCTAAGATTTCACTTGCTGGGCCGTCCTTTACGATCTCGCCTTTATTAATTAGGATAATGCGGTCGACCAGGGGCAGCACATCTTCTAAAGTGTGTTCAACGATGACCAGGGTTTTTCCACGTTCCTGGGCCACCTGGACGACCAGTTGAAGAATGTATGCCCGTCCCTCAGGGTCGAGATTGGCTAGCGGCTCATCCATCACATAAATTTCTGGATGCATAGCATATGTTGCCGCAATCACGCAAGCTTGTTGCTCTCCTCCCGATAAATTGTGAGGTTCTCTTTCTTCATAGCCATTTAAGCGCGTTGCGTTTAGCGCCGTTTGCACCCGCTGATTGATTTCAGAAGCTGAAATGCCCAAGTTCTCGGGACCAAAGGCTACTTCATCCAAAACACTGTTGGTGACTAATTGACTCTCGGGGTCCTGGAAGACCATACCGACAATTGAAGCCAGACCACCGATCCGCGCCTTTTGTGTATCGTAGGGACCAATTAACACATTTCCTTCTAAAGTACCTTCATGATAGTGAGGGACCAAACCGTTGATGCATGAGCAAAGCGTTGTTTTTCCACTCCCAGCGGGCCCGGTTACAAGTACGATCTCACCGGGTTCAATGGTAAGATCGATGTTCTTTAGAGCAAATTGGTCACTATTTGCATATTTGAATGAGAGATTATCAAACTGTATTTTGTATGACATATTCGCTTTCTTTTATGATTACCTTGCTGCACGATTCTTCAGATCGTGCAGCAAGTTTTTAATTCCTACAGGAATTACAATTACCACAAAGGGCGGCGTAAATTCTCGGGCAATGCTGCCATGATAATTGTCGTCACGACCGTGGTAAACAACATCTCTGGGATGCCACCGACTTCAAGCGCAACCAGGAACCCAAAGAAATTTCCATACTCCGGATCTGGATAAAAGACCATAATACCAATAACAAAGAGTGGGATGCCAATTAACAAATAATAGAGCACAACTTGTAAAGCCCAAGCTGCTAAACTGGCAATTTTATTCTTTCTAAACCGCCAGCTTAGATTTTTGTACACTAAACCATTGAAAATACCACCGACCACATGGGCGAGCAAACTTGCTAAGGGGATGCCAGGTTCTGCAATACCCGCTAACAAACCGATGACAATGCCGCCAATTGGCCCGGTTAACGAAGCCCCAGTTGTCGTAAAAATTTCTCTGGGGTCTGTGACGACGGGGGTGCCCGGGATTGGGATGGTAACGCCGGCTAAAACAAGCGCAAGAGCTACACCGCCAAATGCCGCGGCGACACCCACCTGGCGAGCCGTTAATATTGGTTTACGGTTCGATTCAATTAGATTTTCTACGTTTGGTTTTTCTGACACGATTTTTTCTCCTATATAAATTAAAGACGGTTATGATCATAAAAAAAACTTTTCCAAGCACCTCCTCTCAAAAACAGAATTGGCTAAAAAAAAACCACCCTGCGTTGGGTGGTTTTGAAAATTGATTTTGTCTTCGATCTGTTTATTCTTCTTCACCAACGCGTTGAACAATTCTTACGTACATGAGGAAGTACATAAAGACGACGCTAATAATGGAAAGAAGAATAATGATCTGGTTCATGGTTTTGTCTGTAATAATTTAGGCAATAATATCAGCAATTTCACCCCTGTCAATGGAGATTTTGTTAAGAGGTTGTTAAAGCAGTTGAGAAATACATATTTAACTGGCAAAAACTCGATGTTTGATTGAAGTTTTGTTTCAGAAAATTTGAAAGCGAGGAAAACAAAACAGTAAAAACCACGAATATGACGGAAGAAGCGGGGTGTATTGATTTGCATAATTATGTTTATACACTTTTCAGCGTTGCCACTCATAATATATGGTGCTCGGCGAATTTATCAAGATTGTAGATATAAGTGGGGAAAACCTCGAAAAATTTTCTTTTTAGCCAAGGTTTTTAAATTGAGAAATTGGCTATTTGTAAAGGTATAAAAAGGGCCCACCTTGATGTGCGGGCATGACAGAGGTGTGGTGGGCACTTTTAGAATGATTATTGCCCACAATAAACCTTCTCTGGACAACTTCCCGGCAATTAAAACCAGAATAAGGTCATTTTGTATTGGGGATTAACTTGAATTCAATCTTTGCACCCAACGCTTCAGCGACCCTGTTTAGAAAGGATAAACTCGGGGTACTTGAGCCATTTTCCAGTCTAGCGATGGAAGGTTGCCGGGTGCCGACCATTTCAGCAAGTTCAGTCTGGGTTAAACCCCTTAACATGCGGAGCCGGGCGACCTGGTAGCCGGGCTCTAATTCTTCGGCAGCAGCCAGGAACTCCGGGTTTTTAATCTTTTCGACTTCCCAATCTTCAAATTTAGGCATATTCTTTCGAGCCATGTTATACCTCATCCATTAACTCTTGCATTCGTCGCATGGCTATCTTAATCTCACGATCTGGGGCTTTTTGACTTTGTTTTCTGTACCCATGCAAAATAACGAATTGTTGTCCGATATAGGCAAAGTAGAATAATCGAACTCCACCAGGCCTTAACCCCCAAAGCTTTCCTTTGATCTGCCTTGCATGCGGCATGCTCAGATTGCTTCCAAATTCTTGCAGCAGCCGCAAGATGTTACGAATCTTTGCTTGTTCCATCACAGGAAGCTCTTCGATAAACTCCCTGGGTGGACATTTTCCACGATGATCAACGTAAAATACGATGTTCCACATATTTCTCTCTTCTATTATAACAATATTGTTATATCTGTCAAGCGGTTATGGAGAATCACAAAAGTATTTTAAGTCGCAGCAACAAAAGTTATTCGGTGACTAGGAATCCTTGTAATAGCTTGTCTAACAATTTTTGCGCCCTGGACCGTGAGATCAAAGCATTAACCAAAACACGATAAATTAACCGTTCCATCCGCATAGATGTTTCAAGTGGATAAAGTTTTCCTGGTTCTTGATGACACCAATCATTAACGCTACAAATTCAGACCTACACACTTAAACCATATTTACGCTTAAGCATATGTAGCTCATTGATTTAGATCCGTTCGGTTGACACCCAGTTCAGGTTGTTCTTCCGGGAAAAGACTTTCAACCTCAAGATAACGCTCTACTTAATCCTGGATGTGCGTCTGGATGACTTCTTATGCTTTCTTTGACGTATCAAAAAACCGTAATCCCAAGAAGGACTACGGTTTTTGTTAGTAGCGGGGAGTGGATTCGAACCACTGACCTCCGGGTTATG
>JAAYKH010000056.1 GCA_012522475.1 Chloroflexota bacterium
AATCTGCTTTGTTTTGATGGCCTGGATGAGCGCATTTTCATCGACCAATCCACCGCGTCCCACGTTGACCAGGTACGCGGAGGGTTTCATGGCTTCAAAGGCTTTTGCATTGAGGATATGTTGGGTTTCACGGGTTAGGGGCAGAGCGACCACCACAAAATCGCAGCTGGCTAAAAAACTGTGCAGCGCTTCAAAGGGATAGAGGCGGTCGAAGAAATCACCGCGAGGATCGCCCATGCCCTCCCGGGTGAATTCGCGGTCTTCAGGGTGCATAACGTCTCTTTTTACCGCTAAGATCGTCCCACCAAAGGGTTTTAGTAAACGCGCGACCTGGCGACCGATACTGCCATAACCCAGGATACCCACGGTGCTATGGCGCAATTCAACGGGCAATAATTCCTCCCATTTGTCCTTATTCGCGGGCCAATGATGCTTGTATTGTTGTTGAAGCAGTTGTGGGAGTTTTTTCCCCAGCGCCAGGAGGGTCATCAGGACGTATTCAGCAATCTGGCTGGTGATAACCCCGCTCATAGTAGTGATGCGTACCTCCTGGCTTCGGAAAAGCGGGTGGTCTAACTGTGAGTCAACCCCCGCCCGGTTGACCTGCACCCATTTCAGGTTGGGTGCTTCATCCGGGTTGGGCAGTAGATTGGTGGTATACAGTATATCGACATCTGCCCAGGTTGTTGGCGCCAGCTCCCCCGGTTTATCCGTGGAGGCCAGGGTCAGTCTGATCTGCTCTGATACGTCTTTGATGCGCTTTTCGCCACCATCCGGCAGCGTGGCTGCAACCAGAATGTTAATTATCTCTGTCATGGGTCTATCCAGTTCTACTACTTTTGTCAACAACTTTGGTCAGATATAAATACGGTTGGGGTCCAACTTTTCCCGTAAAATCTGCAATTCCATTTCAGTTGGCGGGGTGGTTACCTGGCAATTCAAGGCTTGCTTTAACGTCCAGCCAGTGTTTTCCTGTACTTCTTCGAAAACCACACCCGGATGGATGGCTGCCAAAACCAGTTCACCGCTTTCGTCCGGTTGAAGGATGCCGAGGTTTGTGACCACAGCTTGCGGGCCTCCGCCGCGCACGCCTGTTTTGGTACGGGCATCGCCGCCCGTCAGGAAGCCCGCCGAGGTGTGGAAATCAACCCTGGCGGGAAAACGGCGCTTTTGGTGCGGTGTGATGATATAACAGCGATTGGCCCAGGCTGCGATCTCCATCGAGCCGCCAGAGCCTGGCAGACGCACCTTCGGATGATCGTAATCGCCGATGACCGTGGCGTTGATGTTTCCGAACTGGTCGATCTGGGCACCGCCCAAAAAACCAACATCAACATTGCCGCGCTGCAAATAAAGCGAAAAGATGTCGTACATGCTGCAGACCGCAGTTGCGCCGGTCACCAGTGTTGGGTCGCCAATCGAGAGGGGCAGCCGTGCCGGTTGGGCGCCGATCACCCCTGCTTCGTAGATCATTTGTAAATTTGGGGCATGGGTACGCATGGCCAGGTTACAAGCCAGGTTAGGGATGCCCACGCCAACAAACACCACATCATGATCTTTTAATAACCGGGCGGCATTCACCACCATCAGTTCCTGGGCGTTGTATGGTAATTCATCCATAAGTTTCACCTCGTGATTAGTATGCGCCGTAATTTACCGGTTGCGAGAAGTGTTCACCAGCCTCCAGCCGGCGGTGAGTCTCTGACCCCAGTTTTTCCCAGTAAGCAGCCCTGTCGGGCAAGCCAAACACCCACGCATCCAGATATTCCTGGGCGCCTTGCGGGGTTTTACTGAGCTTATCCCAGGCCAGGTAAAACTCGTTATCACGATCGTAATAGCCCTGGGTATATGAAGGGTGAGCGCAGAACGGTACATGGCAGACGGCATCGACCACCATTCCAGGGATGATCGTCCGGTTGGGGTCAGCGCGGATAATCGTTTCATCGACGATCTCTTCCACCGTCAGGATCACGCGCTGGCTGGCAAAGGCCGCTAATTGTTGTTCGCCTAAAATGCCCCAAATTTGTGCGTTGCCCAGCGCATCAGCGCGCTGGGCATGAATGATGGCTATATCAGGCGTCAGCGGGGGCACAACGACTACCGCCCTCCCGGAATAGGGGTCAGTGACCTGTTGGTAACAGGGGTTGCGCTCTGCCAGGTCTGCCGCGCCGGAGGGGTTCATAGGCATAAAGGGCAAGCCGCTGGCCCCGGCCTGTAAGCGGCTGATCATGCCGAAGTGGGAATATTCTTCCCATTCAAGCTGGCCAGATTCAAGGGCCGCCCGTATCCGGTGCAAGGAACCTACTCCGGGGTTGCCGATGTAAGAAAAGATGAGTTTGCGGGCGCAACCCGCGGCCACCATTTGATCGTAAATTAAATCGGGGGTGGCCCGGGCCAGGGTCAGATCTTTCAAGCCCTGGCGGATGATTTCATGCCCGGCGGCAAAGGGGATTAAATGTGTGAAACCGCTGGCGTAGACCAGGTCGCCGGTGTACACATGTTGGCGAATAGCTTCGGGTAAAGATGTTATTTTACTCATAAAAACCACGCTCCCAGGGATGATCCGATTGATCTGGCTGGCGATAGAAAACCGGGCTTTGGTTGGGGTGTACTTGCAGCAACCTCGAAAACAGCGCCGTGCCCCGATGAACAGAAGTTTCAGTACAGGTCGTTCGGATTACACCGACGTGATGCCGATGGACAAGCCGACAGAGCCGTGACCCAACATCAGCCAGCCGCTACGAGCCGGCAGATCGTGGGTCATCTTATTTGTTTTTAAAACCGGAGGCACAGCCAGCAATCATCCGGTTGATCAAGCGCAGTTAACGCCGATTTAGGTCAGGGACGGCGCACTTGATTTTGAATTTGTTCACGCATATACAGCGGTAAATAATAAAGACCGCCTGCGTTTTTTCCGCTGGCACCGGAGCCTTTCCAGCCGCCAAAGGGTTGGTAGCCTGGCCAGGCACCGGTTGTAGAACCCAGGGGCCGGTTGGCGTAGACCACGCCGGCTTGAATATGGTCGTAAAACCAGCCCACCTCTGTTTCAGTGCCGTAGAACCCGGCTGTCAAACCGTATCCAATATCATTGGCCAGCAGCATTGCTTCATGTAAATCCTTTACCGGGTGAACCATGACAATGGGTAAAAACATTTCGTGCTTCCAAAGCCGGTGATCGAGGGGAACATCGGCGACCACAGTTGGCTGGCAAAAATAACCTTTTGCCAGGGCACCTTCGGAAAGCACTTCACCACCCGCCACGATTTTCCCAGCGGCTTTTAGCTCGGCAGTAAAGGTTTTAAAATCATCGTAAGAAGCTTGGTCAATCACCGGGCCCATGTAAGTGTCGCGTTCGGTGGGGTCACCCACCTTGAGTTTTTCGGTCAGTGCGGCCAGTCGTTCAACCAGTGCAGCGTACGCTTCTGTTTCAACAAAAACCCGCGAGCAGGCGGAGCATTTTTGCCCCTGCAGACCGAAGGCTGAACGGGCGATGCCGATGGCCGCATCATCTAGATCGGCGTGTTTGGAGACGATAGTCGGGTTCTTGCCGCCCAACTCCAGGATGACCGGGCGGACATAAGCACCCTGCGCAAAGCGACGATAGATATCCATACCAACTTCGTAAGAACCTGTGAAGGTAATCCCGTCGATATCTTTGCTCTCGACCAGGGCGTTGCCCACGGTTGAGCCAGGGCCGGTGACAAAATTGATGACCCCATCCGGGATACCAGCCTGGCGGAAACATTCCACCAATAAGGACGGCGTCCAGACAGTATTCGAGGCTGGTTTGATCACCACGGTATTGCCTGCTACCAGTGCTGCTCCAACCGGTCCGCCGGTGAGCGCAGATGGAAAGTTGAAGGGGCTGATTACCACCCATACGCCGTAAGGCTTGAGCACCGAGGTGTTGGAAGAATCTAATCCGACCAGGGGATCTTTGCCCATTTTAGCCCGATAGCCGCGATGAGCTTCCATCTGGTCACAGGCATAGCGGATCAGATCGGCTGTTTCTGCTACATCGCCCAGGGCTTCCATGCGGTTTTTGCCAACTTCCAGTGTGAGTGAGGCGCTGATTTCAAACAAGCGCCGGTCAATCAGATCCGCAGCTTTGCGGAGGAGGTAGACCCGCTCATCCCAATACATGCGGCTCCAGCCAGGGAAAGCCTGGCGAGCGGCTGCAATTGCATCCTGGGCATCTTGGGTGCTCCCTTTTTGATAAGTTACCAGGTGTAAGTCGGTATTGATGGGTGAGCGTTCGGTGTGTTTTTCTGCCACGACCCGTTCTTCACCATTAATCAGCATTGAGATTTCCTGCCCCAGGTTTTGCTTCAGTGTATCCATTGCCTGAGCAAATTGGGTGTGTAATTCCTCGGGTGGGTCGAACATGGTGGAATAAGTCAGCCTGAATGGTGTTTCATGGGTCATGGGGTTGTTTCCTTTTTAAGATCTGACAATTTTGCAACTTTCTACCTGTAGGATTTTATCACATTTCGAGGGAGGAGACCGCAGAAGATTGAGAAGCGGTAGCTGATAAGCGGGGAGAATGACAGATCAACGGTGCTTTAATTCTTGGTAACGGCCACTTTCCTCTCAAAGCGCAGGGCACGCAGACCGTTCAACGTCACCAGCAGCGAAACGCCCATATCCGCTAATACGGCCAGCCATAGGGGTGTGTAACCAAAAAGCGCCAGTATTGCCACCAGCAGCTTGCTGCCCAGGCTGAAGCTGATGTTGGCTTTGATCAACCGGTTGGCAAAAGCCGACAGCCGGATGGCAAAGGGTAGTTTGTGAATGTCATCCGCCATCAGCACCACATCGGCTGTTTCCATAGCCTGGGTGCTGCCAACCCCACCCATGGCGATCCCCAGGTCTGCGGCAGCCAGCGCGGGAGCATCGTTGATCCCATCGCCCACCATAGCAATCGGCCCATGCTCCGCTCGCAGTACTTCCACAATCTGCTGCTTATCATCGGGCAATAAACCCGCGTGCACGGTATCAATACCGACGGCAGCACCGATCGTCCTGGCAACGGTGGGGTTGTCACCGGTCAGCAAGATGGTTTTCTTTCCCATCTCCCTCAGCGCCTCAATCACGCCTGGCGATTCCGGTCGCAGAGCGTCGGCTACGGCGATAAATCCGCGCACTCGCTCGCCATCGCATAAAAGCATGGCGGTTTTCCCTTCGGTTTCCGCTTGATGTACCCAGGTTTCTACCAGGGGCGGAACCTGGTGTTCCTCGAAAAATAAACGTCGACTGCCAATCGTCATCTTCTGCCCGTTAATCAGCCCTTCCAGCCCGCGGCCGCCGCGGGCGACCAGGTTTTCTGCTGGTGGGTAACACTCCGTCAATCCGCGCGCTTCGGCTTCCCTGGTGATGGCTTGCGCCAGGGGGTGGGTGCTGTGGCGCTCCAGGGCATACGCCAGAGCGAGCATATCATTACAGGGCTCGCAATTGGTTTCTCCCAGGCAGTCCAGGTCCTTGCTGTCCACCACCTGCGGTTCGCCGCGGGTGAGGGTGCCGGTTTTATCAAAGGCAAAAGCCCGGATTTTGGATAGAGCCTCCAGGAAGAGACCGCCTTTGAATAAAACGCCCTCCCGGGCGGCCCGGGTCAGGCCGGCCACCATCGTTACCGGTGTGGAGATCACCAGCGCACAGGGGCAGCCGATGATCAGCAGCGCTAATGCCCGATAGAGCCAGCCGCGAGTTCCGTCGAGTGGGTTTAGGAAGGGTGCGCCCAGCAACAGGGGCGGGATGGTCGCCACCAGCAGAGCCAGTACCACCATTGATGGGGTGTAATAATGGGCAAAGCGATCGATAAACTTCTGACTGCGCGCCTGCCGTGACTGCGCCTGCGTGACCATTTCGACGATGCGGTGCAGCGAACTATCGCCCACCAGCCGGGTAACCTGGATCACCAAGCGACCCGCCCCGTTAACCGTGCCGCTGAAAACCTCATCATTTGGTGTCTTCCAGATCGGGATGCTCTCACCGGTGATCGGCGCCTGGTCCACGTCGCTATGCCCCTCCAGGACAGTACCATCTATGGGGATACGCTCGCCCGGGCTGACCACGATCACATCACCAGGGCTCAATGCCTCAACCGGTACCAGCTGCTCCTGTTCAGCATCCCGCCGAAGCGCGTGTGCCGGGGATAATGCCTTCAATTGAGCAATTGCGCTGCGCGCCCGTTCGTTGGTGAAGCCTTCCAGCGCCTCTGCCAGGTCGAACAGCAGGATCAGGCTGGCCGCCTCAGCATATTGGCCAATGGCGACCGCTCCCAAACCTGCTAGGGTCATCAAAAAATTGATGTTCAAGGAGCGATTGACCCATAAGTTAACCAGGCCGCTGCGCGCAATCGGCCACCCGGCTAAAACCAACACTCCAATTTGCAACGTAACGACAGTCCAGCCTGGGGCGTTCAATCGGTTGGCTGCGAAGGATAGCAGAATTACCACGCCTGCAATTAAGGCCAGTCGGGTTTCCTTTTGCTGTGCCAGATAACGCCAGAACCCCACCAGCACGTTTGGCTCGGCCGCGGGCGGCAGACTGGCAGATTGACCATCATCCACGCTATAACCCAACGTGGTGACCAGCTTTCGTAATTGCGTTTCATCGACATCGCCGCGCACCATGAGCGTGCCATCAAAAAACTGCAGTTCAGCCGCTTCTACCCCCGGCGCGGCGGTCAGCGTGGCTTCCAGCCCCCGGGCACAATCTAAACAATCTAAACCCGTAATTTTCAATCTTGTTTCAGTCATTTTACAGCTTTGCCTCAATCATGCAAAATATGTTCAAAGGTGCGTTGTAAGATGTCTCGCACATGGTCATCTGCCAGATCGTAATAAACCTCGCGGCCCTGCTTGCGATAACGTACAATGTTCAGGTTGCGTAAGAGCCGTAACTGGTGGGATACTGCACTTTGTGAAACAACCAAATGTTCGGCTATTTCCCCCACGCTGAGAGTTTCAGTAAACAACAGCGCCAGGATTTTCAGGCGCGTAGGGTCGGCCAGGATTTTAAAACTTTCTGCCATGGTGAGAAACATCGCTTCCGAGGTGGCCTCGTGGATTAATTGTGAGAAAGACTCCGTGGTAACAAGCATAATTAACTCCATTGATATATGAGCATATATTCATATGTATTGTAGGTTGTTTTTTGTTTTTGTCAAGCTTTTTGATGGTTATTTTTATACACAAAAGTACAAGTCCCCGTTATATTTTCACTGAATGAGCTTAATAACTTACCATCAACATCGGTGTAATAAGCCCCCATTCTTGGCTAAATTACCTTGTATACCCAGATGGTCTATGGTTAAAAAATAGAATCTGCGTATTTCATCCTTTCCATAACCCAACAACCAAAGTAAGCCTTTATTTCCTGTTGTCTGCCGTACAGTGTGAAATCATCCAAAAGCTCACAAAGATACTGAAAAAACGTATGATAACAACAAAATGCGAGACGTTCCGGGCGCAACTTATATGAGATATTGCCTTGTTTAAGAGCGTTACTGAAGGCCTTCAATACCCAGTCATAACAGCACATGACCCATGCGTCGCGTTCAAGGGGAGCGTACATAACTTCATCCCAATCAACGATGTAATCATTTTCGTTGCCGATAAGCAGGTTTCCCCCTGCGTCACCATGTGTGAAGTAAAATTGCGGTTTATCCTTTTGGCAGATTTCTGAAAAATACGATAGCCGCGAAGCATAATGTCTAAGAACTTCCTGGTGCTGTTCAAAGATTGCAAGAATGGTGTTGCTTTCTTTGCTCGGAGGCGCCATTTTAAGTTGCTCCCACTTTGCAAAAAATTTTGATGACCTCTCGTCTGAAAATTCTAACGAAGGAATTTCAAACCCTTGTTTTGTTAGTGGGTATATTTTACTCAGCATTTTATATTCACGAAATTTTGTTTCATCAGTTTCAATGTTTTTGCCGTTAACCCAAACAAAAACGCCTAGAACTGCTGAGTTGAAAGTTGAAAATAAATTGTCTGCCCTTGTTTTAACTAACTTGCTGATAAAATCTATTCCATTCGCGCATAGATATTCCACGACCTCTAGACTGTTACGGTATTTTGTTTGGTGTTGGGGAGAATAATCTAACTTGAGAAAATAGCTATCGTTTTCTGTGTCTATGCACCATGTTTCACCGTAATAACCTTGCTTCGCAGGAACGATAGAAATAGCCGCGATACCATATTGCTCGTAAATAAAATCTACAAGGTGGGTCATGTACTGACTGTCTCGTATAATCTGGTTCATTACGAATTGTCTTTCTGATGTCGACATCAACAATACCAATCAATTAATAGTTCTTGTGCTTTTTTTGTTCTACAACTGTATTAGAACATAGTTTACATTTACCCTATCTTTACAACCCTATAGGTGTTATTTTACATAGCCACTCAACGTTACTTTCATTTTCTGACTTGTCGATATGTTTCCTCAAACGCAAAAACATGCTTTTATACCAAGTCATTATTTCGGATGTCATTTTGAGACGATTTATTTTCAAAGATTTACGCGTGATATTAATACCACGCGCTCGAAGTGTGCAGTGTAGGGAAACAGGTCAAAGGAGGTTCTCTCCTGGATAATTGCGATGATGGAACAATTATATAATGTCACGCTCGTCAAAACGGCATAGAAAATAGAGGTTGTGCCCAAGATTGATGTAGATAAGTAACCATTTTTGTGCTGTAATCCTCATAATTTTATTTTAGTGAATGGCGCGTTGTAGGGGGTGAATGCTTTTTGTTGCTTGATAGAAACAGATGTATAATCAATGCGTGTTTGAAAGTTGCATTCCCGATCAGCACCCGGGTGGTGTATAATAAACACATCAAGATCAGTGAGTGTATGAACTTTTTACAATGATAGAAAACAGTGAATCAAGCACGTTAGACAGTGATAGTACCAGCGGCGACCAACGCCGGGTACATATACGGATCGCCAGATGCGAATGATTTAGGCTGTGCTCACCTCTTAATTACAGCAAGAGCCCGGTTTGCATCGGGCTCTTGTTTTTATCCGATCGCTGATTAAGAAATTTCGGAAAAGAGGTGCACAATGATTTATGTCAGCCAATTGATTAACCAATATATTTGGGATGGCTATGGGGGCGTGATTGGACGCTTGGAAGATATCCTTGTCAATGGAACCGAGAAAAACTTGCCGCCGATTGTGGCGCTGGCTGTTAAGAAAAACCCCCTTGGGGTTGAACTGATTCCCGCTAGCCAGATTGCCAGCCTGTGGCCCAGTATGACGTTAAGAGTTGGTGTGGACCGCATCAAGCCCTACCAACCGAGTGGGCATGAATTACTGCTTTTGGAACGGGTGCTGGATCAACAAATTGTGGATACCGAGGGAAAACGATTGGTACGGGTCAACGATCTGCAGATTGCCAGGGCAGGCGATCAATTTATCCTCACCGGCGTAGATGTGAGCGGGGTGGGCCTCTTGCGCCGCCTGGGGCTGGAAAGAATCGGGCGTTCCATTGGAAATGTCCTCAAACGGCCGGCTCAAACTGCGGTTATCCCGTGGGAATTTGTCGCTTCGATTGAGCGTGATGACCCCCTGCGTCTGAGCGTCTCGCAGAACAAACTGGTGAAAATGCCACCGGCTGACATTGCCGCCATCGTGGATGAACTGGACCGCCACACTTCGACAGCCCTGCTGGAGGGTTTTGACAATCAAGCCCTGGCAGACACTCTGGAAGAATCCTCCCCGGAACTGCAGATGAGCATCCTTTCGAGTATGCCGCCGGAACGGGCAGCCGATATCCTAGAGGAAATGGACCCGGATGAGGCAGCTGACCTGCTGGCCGATTTACCCGAAAAGACCAGTGAAGCCTTACTGGAGTTGATGGAATACGAGGATGCCGAGGAAGTGCGCACCTTGCTGACCTTCCCCGAGGATGCCGCCGGGGGCATTATGACCACTGAGTTTGCCTATGTTCCTGAAGACCTGAATGCCGGCGAAGCACTCGATTATTTACGCACCTCTGAAGATGCGCAGGATGATGAAGGGATGCACTATGTTCATATCCTGGATGATGACCGACGCTTGCGCGGGGTGGTCACCCTGCGCGATCTGGTGATGGCCAACCCAAACAGCGACTTGGAACAATGGGTGATTGCCGAAGAAGTAACTGTCGACCCTATGACGCCGCAAAAAGAAGTCGCGTACCTGATTGCCAAGTATGATTTGGCCTCGATCCCGGTGATCGATCCAGGGACCAGTGTCATGCTGGGGATTGTAACCGTTGACGATGCCATCGATATCGTCCTGCCTACGGCTTGGAAGAAACGCCTGCCCCGATTATTCTAAAAAGAAAACTAGGAGGGATTCAATGCGGAAGAAATTCAAAGCTCCCCTGTGGTTACAAAAGATTGGCGTTTATCTGGCTGTTCTCGGGCCCGGATTGATCACTGCCAGCGCTGATAACGACGCCCCGGGCATTGCCACCTATTCCATGGCTGGCTCGATTTATAATTATAAATTTCTTTTCATCATCATGGCCGTGACTGTCGGCGAGGTCGTTATCCAGGAGATTGCCGCCCGTATGGGTGTGGTGACCGGCAAAGGAACAGCGGACCTGATTCGTGAACGCTTCGGGGTGAAGATCACGGCCTTTACCATGTTTTCGCTGCTGCTGGCCAACCTGGGCACCACGGTTGCACAAATTGCGGGGGTGGCTGCCTCGGCAGAGCTGTTTGGTATCAGCCGCTATATTGCTGCACCGCTCGCAGCCATATTGGTGGGCCTGACCGTACTGCGCGGCTCTTATAAGCATATCGAGAAAATACTGTTAGCCCTGTCGCTGGTTGCCATCAGCTATATCATCACCGTGTTCATGATGAAACCGGACTGGGGAGAGGTGCTTCATGGCATGTTTGTCCCCCAATTCGAGCTGGAGCCAACCTTTATCCTGGCGGTATTGGCCACCATCGGGACGACCATCACCCCCTGGGGTATATTTTTCATGCAGTCCTCCGTGGCAGATAAAGGTCTGGCCCTCAAGGACTACCCTTATACAAAAATTGATGTAACTTTTGGCGCGGCCTGGGGCAACGTTATCTCGGCTTTTGTGGTCATTTCCACAGCGGTCACCCTATACGTGGCCGGCATCCCGGTGGAGACCGCAGAAGATGCCGCCCTGGCACAGGCGCCGCTGGCAGGAAATTCTGCCAAGATGTTGTTCTCGGCCGGGTTGTTGGGTGCCTCCCTGCTGGCACTTTCGGTACTACCGCTCTCGACCACCTATGCCTTCTGTGAGGCCTTTGGGTTTGAGCGTGGCTTGAACCGCCGCGTTAGGGAAGCCCCCGCGTTTTACGGCATTTTTGCAGGCATCATTGGCATCAGCGTGCTGATTGTGCTCATACCGGGCATTCCCTTGTTCCCGATTATGTGGCTTTCGCAAACATTGAACGCATTTTTCCTACCGGTGCTGCTATTTTTGGTATTGAAGCTTTCCAGCAGTGAAAAATTAATGGGCTCATGGAAGAACAGCCGCCTTCAAAACATCCTGGCAGCTGGGTTGACGGTGTTCATTAGCCTGATAACGCTGACGTTATTTGTGACCATGTTTTGGAACCCAGCACTCTGAGTGGGGTGGCGCTTCACTCCGGAGGATTTTCATCGCGAGGGGCGGTTTCAGCGGGAGGGTGATACGAACGTAAATTCAGCCTGTATTCCACGCGGGCCAGGAGGATCCCCAGCCCGATTAGCGCTGCGGGCAAAAGTAAAATCCGGGTTCTGAACCGGTCGGTGATGAGCAACAGCCCAACCGCCGCGGCGAAAACCAGTATCCCGGAAATTAGGACAATGCGGAAAACTACGGCAAATAAGTGGGTGCTTGCGGCCAGACAAGCTTTCTGTCTGGTGCTATCTTCCCGCGAATGTTGATCCTGCTCTGCCGTCATATATCACACTTCAGATTTAAGCGATCAGTGACCCTGCATGTGCATACGCGCGAAGGTCCACATATCCGTAAACTCTTCAATCAGTTTGGCTGTGGGCTTACCAACCCCGTGCCCAGCGCGGGTTTCAATGCGAATCAGCATCGGGGCCTCGCCTGCCTGGGCTTTTTGCAGGGCAGCAGTAAATTTAAAGCTGTGTCCAGGGAAAACCCGGTCGTCATGATCGCCTGTCAGAACCATGGTGGGTGGGTAGGCCGCGCCGGTCTTGATGTTGTGATAAGGCGAATAAGCCAACAAGGTGGCAAACTCGTCCGGGTCATCAGGGGAGCCATAATCTGAAGTCCAGGCCCAGCCAATCGTAAATTTGTGGAAGCGGAGCATATCCAGCACCCCTACATTGGGCAAGCACACGCCGAACAGGTCAGGACGCTGGGTCAGGCAGGTCCCCACCAGCAGACCACCGTTGCTGCGACCGCCAATCACCAGTTTCGGGGTGGCGGTGTAGCCTTCATGAATCAGGTATTCTGCTGCGGCAATGAAATCATCAAAGACATTCTGTTTGTTCGCTTTCATGCCGCCTTCGTGCCATTCACGACCATATTCACCGCCGCCGCGCAGGTGCGCCTGGGCGTAGATCCCGCCCATTTCCATCCACACCAGGTTGGGTACGCTGAAACTGACCGGCACCGAGATATTAAAACCACCGTAACCATATAAATAGGTAGGAATTTCGCCGTTCACCTGTAAATCAGCTCGATGGGTGATGAAGAGGGGCACCTGTGTGCCATCTTTGCTGGTATAGAAGACCTGTTTGGTAAGATAGTCTTCTGGATTGAAAGCCAGATCTGGTGCGCGAAAGACGGTGACAGTGCGAGTCTGAACATCGAGGCGGTAAACCGTGCCGGGTGTGGTAAAACCGGTGAATTTGTAAAAAGTTTCAGGGTCATCACTGTGCCCGCTAAACCCCATCACAGTGCCGATATCCGGCAGCGAAAGTTCGCCATCGGGTGAGCCATCGGGGGTGAAAAAGCGCGCCTGATGCGCCGCATGATGAAGGTAGGTGCACACAAAACGGCCACCCACAAAATCAACGTCTTCGAGTTTGTCTTCGTTTGCGGGGATGATGGTTTCCCAATTAACAGCCGCCGGGTTATCAATATCAACGGCGATGACGCGATTCAGGGGGGCATCCAGATCGGTTTTGAAGAAGAAACGCCGATCATCGTTCCATACCAACGCATACGCCGCGTCGAAATCGGTCAATAAATCCATGACTTCAGCCTGGGGGTCTTCCAGGTCGAGATAAAAGACGCCATTCTCCTCGGCAGTACCCTGCGAGGCGTAGATTATCAGGTAGCGTCCGTCCTCGGTCACCTGGCCATAAAAGCCCCATTTTTTGTGATCCGGGCGTTCATAGATCAGACGGTCAGCAGATTGCGGGGTTCCCAGGCGGTGATAGTATAGTTTTTGGTAATAATTAGCGGTTTTGAGGGCATCACCTTCCGGGGCATCGTAACGGCTGTAGAAGAATCCGGTGTTGTTTTTATCCCAGCTCGCCCCTGAAAACTTAACCCATTCGATCTTGTCAGATAAGTCCTGTCCGTCATCCACGCGGCGGACGTACCAGGTCTGCCAGTCGGAGCCCGCATCTGAAAGGCCGTAAGCCAGCAGGCGTCCATCGCGGCTGATGGCGGCACCGCTCAGGGCGATGGTACCGTCTTCCGAGAGGGTGTTTGGATCGAGTAAAACCTTTGGCTCATCCTTCAGGTTTTCTATCCAATACAAGATGTCCTGGTTGAGTAAACCGGTGTTATAGGTGAAAAAATAACGCCCACCGCGCTTGATCGGCGGTGAATACTTCTCATAGTCCCATAATTCGAGCATACGCGCTTGAATCTTCTTTCTCAGCGGAGAAGTCTCGAGGAAGCCATTTGTTAATCGGTTTTGAGCTTCAATCCAGGCTTGAATTTCATCGGATTCCAGGTCTTCCATCCAACGATAAGGGTCTGGGATTCTGTGACCGTGGATTTCTTCGACCAGGCTTTGTGTGCGCGTTTCAGGGTAGGTGATGGGCATGATAGTGTCTCCTAAGATTAATTAAGATGTGTAATTGGCGATATGATTGAACAGGGCGGCGGTTATCTTGGCATCATCCACAGCCCGATGCGAGTTGGGCAGCGGGATGCCAGAATCTGCACCGGCAGCTTCCAGTTTATGAAAACGATAACTGTTGCCATGTGGGGTGACCTGACCGTAGAAGGCGGAATACAGCTTCATCACACAGAAAAATAACTGGTCATCCAGGGGCCAATGCTGCCAGTAACGGGCATGGGTTTGCTTCAACATCCGCAAGTCAAAATCGGCGTTGTAAGTGCCGATAAAACGACCGGCCAGCACCTGTTGCAAACCCTCCCAAGCCTCGAGCCAGCTGGGCGCATTGGCAACCATAGCGTCTCTGATCCCGTGAACGGCGATAGACTCTGCTGGGATGGGTATGGGGGGCTTGACCAGGGTCTCATACAGAGTGTTCCCGCTTAGATCGACCACGCCCACTTCGATGATGACATCCTGGGGCGAAAAGCCGGTGGTTTCCGTATCAAGAAAGATGGGGTTGTAGGCCAGGACTTGCCGGGCGCGCTGGATTACTTTTGGGTTGGCAAGTGGGTACATAAAAATGCCTTTTTAAATGCAATTGATCATCAAAGTCTACCACTTTAAAGGCGGCCCTTCAAAGCGTTGAATAGTTAAACCACATAAAAAGTAACAAAAATATAAAATGTTTTCCTTGTTCTGTGTACGCTTTGCGGTTTTTTTTAAAATACAAGCATCCATCAGTTGAAAACACACTGGGCGCTGACCGTACTGGTGTTTTATCGATCTGTCATCCCGGGGCAGTTTTTGGGTATAATTTCGTTGTTCTTGAAATCACTGGATGATTGGCAAATATGTCTGAAAAAAACCCCACTGGCCGTCAGATTCGCTTAACCTCGCTTTCCTCCTGCGCAGGTTGAGCATCCAAACTGCACGCGGATGTGCTGGCGCAGGTTCTGCAGCCACTTTCGAACATTTTCATACCTGGGCAATACCCCGATTTGTTGATTGGCTTGGATACCCCCGACGATGCTGCGGTTTGGCGTCTGGACAACGGTCGGGTGCTGGTAATTACTACGGATTTTTTCACGCCCGTGGTGGATGACCCTTATGATTACGGCGCGATTGCAGCCGCCAACAGCCTTTCTGACGTCTACGCTATGGGTGCCACGCCTTTCCTGACTTTGACCGTGGCTGCGCTGCCGCCCGACCTGGATGTGAGCATTTCGCAGGCGATCATGCGCGGCCTGGCGGAAAAAACCGTTGAAGCAGGGGCGGTGATTGCGGGCGGGCACACAATCACTGACAAAGAACCCAAGATCGGCCTGATAGCCCTGGGCTTTGCCAACGAAGAGGCACTTTTACGAAAGGACACACTACAAGTTGGCGATTACCTGGTATTGACCAAACCCCTCGGTTTCGGGGTGACCACTACTGCTATCAAACAAGATCAGGCCTCAGAAGAGGATGTAACCGAAGTGGTCAGCTGGATGACGCGCCTGAACCGGGATGCCGCTCGGCTGGCCGTCCAATGCAAACTGCGTGCGGCCACCGATATCACGGGTTTCAGCTTCCTGGGGCATGCCTGGGAGATGGCCAAAGCTGCAAATGTCGGTTTGCGGATCAATTACAGTGCGGTACCTTTTATCTCCCCTGCAAAAGAACATGCCCGCGCCTGGCGTTTCCCAGGTGGTGCTTTTGATAATCAGCTGTATTACCGTGAAAATGTATCTTTCGATCCTCTGATCACTGAAGAGGAACAAATGCTGCTATTTGACCCCCAAACTAGCGGTGGTTTACTGCTGGGCGTTCCGCGGGAGACCGTGGATGAATTCATGGCTGCTGCCCAAGATACTCAACAACCAGCCTGGTTGGTGGGCGAGGTCATCGCGGGTCAGCGGATTGAAGTTGTTCATTAAGCAGCTAAAGCGCGCTTGAGATTAGGACCATTTTGAGTAGAATCCTCTCACCCATGAAACCAAAGCCAGGATCCTTTTCCAACTGCAGATCAAATAAAGCCAATTCGGGTCAGTTTCAGCATCACCTTCTGATGTTTGTGATGCTGGTCAGCTTGGTTGTACTTGTTTTTGGCACACCTGAACCTGCTCATGCTCAGGCGGGTACGCCCAATGAAGTGTTGGCAGAGATCAACGGCCTGCGTATTGCCAATGGGCTGGAGCCCCTGGTGGAAAATTTGTATTTAACCCTGGCCGCTCAAAACCATGCTGATTGGATCGCAGCAACCCGGCAGGGCGGGCACACCGGCGCGGGTGGCAGCACGCCAGCCGATCGAGCGCTTGCCGTTGGCTATGGTGGCGGCGCCAGAGTCAGCGTCACCGAGAACTGGGCGCGCGGCCCAGGTCTCGACGCGCATAGCTGTGTCTATGACTCGTGGGCGCCCTCATCAGCGCATATCAATAACATGCTCACCACATGGCACAATGAATTTGGTGCTGGCGTGGCGCTGGACAGCCAAGGGATGACGGTTTATGTGGTGAAATTTGGTCACGAGCTTGGCGGCAGTACCCCCTCACAACCCACCACGGTACCCAGCGGACCGGCCAGTACCCCCGCCACCCCCGCACCTCTGGTTCAACCGATTGCTACAGCGAAGCCCAACACAGATGATTCGGTGATCCACGTGGTGCAATTCGGCCAAACCCTGTGGGGGATTGCCGAGGCTTATCAGATCAATATGGTCACCTTGCTGGAACAAAACTATCTCACCGAGGATTCAGCCATCTATGTAAATCAGGAACTCTTGATCGTACCTGCCCGTGTTGAGAATAAAAAAGACGCCGACGTCACTCGCACACCCACCGAAGTGGCCACCCCGACGTCAACGTCTACAGCCACACGCACGCCCTGGCCGACCCGGACGGCGATCAGTGTTACCCCCACTCCGGAGTCCAACCAGCCGGGAGAATTTTTTATAAATGTCTTTCGAAAAGATACATTGGGGGTAGGCATCGGCCTTGTGACGGTGAGCTTATTTGGGATCGCGCTGCTGTGGTTTACGTCGTCGCGGCTGAAGTAAGCTGGTAGGGGATGGGGACGGAGTACTTTTAGGCGGCCAAGACTCTTTCTTGAGGACGTAGGGTGTGCGGTGTCTTTCCGCACACCATTCTCTCGATAATATATGTGGTGCGCACAAAAAGCCGTGCGCACCCTACGTTTGTAGGATGTACGATGTTTTTCCACACACGATTATTGCGAGCGCATTTATAATCATATTATGCCAGAATATAGACGGGTCCTGATTCCGGGAGGGGTGTATTTCTTTACCTTGGTCACCTATGAACGGCGAAAAATATTTTCATCGCCAATCGCGCGAAAGCTGTTTTTCAAAGCCGTCGAGCATGTTCATTCGTATCATCCTTTTACGATAATCGCATATTATCTCTTACCTGATCATATTCACTTTATCTGGCAGATGCCTGAAAACGAATGTGATTATTCAAAGCGGATCAGTGCGATCAAACGCCGTTTTACAATTTTATATCGGCAGTACGTTACTGTTCCTTTGCCAGAAAACGAGTCAAGAATTAAAAGGAGGGAATCAACTGTCTGGCAGCGTCGATTTTGGGAGCATTACATCCGAGATCAGAAAGATTTAGACCAACATCTTGATTATCTTCATTACAACCCCGTCAAACATGGCCTTGTTGATCAGGTCAAGGATTGGAAGGCATCCAGTTTTTCGCGTTACGTGAAATTAGGATATTATGATCTGGATTGGGGTGGAAAATACCCAATTAATGATTATAAGATAAATTTTGGCGAATGATCTTGCAAATTTGTCATGGGCATTGTAGGGTGTGTGGTGTTTTTCCACGCACCATTGTTTTGATGGGGTAGGTTGGTGCGCACAAAAGCAGTGTGCACCTACGGTTAATAGATTTCTTGAGGTCGTAGGATGTGCGGTGTGGTTTCGCACACATTATTTTATTTTGATGCGGTATGTTGGTGTGCACAAAAAGCTGTGTGCACCCTACTTTAATAGACTTCTTGAGGTCGTAGGGTGTGCGGTATATTTCCGTACACGATTATTGTGAGTTTTGCTGCGATGTTTGGTGTGCACAAAAAGCCGTGCACACCCTACGGGTAATAGATTTCTTGGGGTTGTAGGGTGTGTGGCGTCTTTCTACACACCATTATTTTGATGAGGTACTTTGTGGTGCGCACAAAAGGCTGTGCGCACCCTACTAATAGATTTATTGGGATTGTATGTTTTGATGGGATGTGTTGGTACGCGCAAAAGACCGTGTGCATTCCATGCTTTAATAGATTTCTTGAGTGCGGTGCAATAGAGCCATTTAGAGCTTTAAGCAGAGCAGCGCTGGCAGGATTTGTGGACCAGCAGAGCGCCCAAATAGGTGACCCCGGCGATTAGGATGATGGTGGCACCTGAAGTCAGGTTGAAAAAGAAGGACAGCAACAGGCCGCCGGTGGTGAACACCAGGCTCAGGGCCATGGCCAGCCACATGATGTGTTTCATGTGTTTAAGGAATAAGGCGCCAATCGCGGCGGGGACGGTCAGCAGAGCGATGATCATGATCAAACCTACCACGCGCATCAGCATCACCACTGCCAGACCAATCATGGCGACCAGAGCAACATAGAGCAGGTCAACCGGCAGGTTGCGTACCCGGGCAAAGGATTCATCAAAGGCGACTGCCTGAAGTTCCTTGTAGAATAAAACTACGAAAATGAGCACTAAAAGGTTCACGGCCAGCATCATCCACAAATCAGCCTGGGTGACCGCCAAGATACTGCCAAAAAGATAGCTCATCAGGTCCGCTTTGTAACCAGGGGTCATATCGGCAAAAATGATACCCACTGCCATACCGATGGCCCACATGACGCCGATGAGAGTATCCTGCCGCTGGCGCGTCTGACGCTGGACGTAGCCCATTAAATATGAAGCGATCAAACTGAAGGCAACTGCGCCCAGCATGGGGGTCACACCCAGGTAAAAGGCCAGTCCTACACCGCCATAGGCTGTGTGGGCGACGCCCCCTGAAATAAACACCATCCGTTTGAGGACCACCAGGGTTCCGATGATTCCACAGGCCAGGCTGACCAGAGCGCCGGCCATCAGGGCGTTGCGCATAAAGCCGTAGCTGAGTAATTCCGCCATTATTTTTCTCCTTCGTGTTCAGCCAGCACGCGATGAGGTAACCCGTGGGCGATCAAATCCACCGGGCAACCATAGGTGGCGCTCAGCATGTCATCGGTGATCTGTTTTTCACCATGGTAATGCAGGTTTCGGTTCAAACAGCCGATGGTTTTGACATAGCTTGAGATGACATTCAAATCGTGCGTCACCAAAAAAATCGCCACGCCTTCCTTGTTGATCTTGTACAACAATTCGTAGATGTGAGTGCGTGCTTCGATATCGACGCTGACAGTCGGCTCATCCAGCACCAACAGGCGCGGATCTGAAGCCAGGGCCCGAGCGATATAAACCCGCTGACGCTGTCCGCCTGAAAGCTCGCGAATGGCCCGGTCTTGATAATCGAGCAGGTCTACCCAGACCAGGCGCTCTTCGACAACCCTGTCATCTTCTGCAGAGTAGGGCTTGAACAGGCGCTTATTACTCAGGCGCCCCATTCTGACCACATCGCGCACGCTGATGGGAAATTCAGCATCGTATTCGGCAAATTGGGGCACATAGCCGATGTGCTGCCGGCCCTTTTCAGGCGGCTCACCCATCACCTGGATGGTGCCGCTTTTCGGCTGGAGTAAGCCAAGAATGACCCGAAGCAGGGTCGTCTTCCCGCCACCGTTGGGCCCGATCAACCCGATGAAATCGTCCTGTTCGATGGTCAGGTTGATGTCTTCCAGTATGGTTTCGTGACGATAACCGGCAGATAGATTTTTGATTTCAACCAGCGGTTGTGGGGTTTTGAGCGTATCAGCGATGATCATTATTTTTTCCATTACTTGTTTTTGCAATCTTTTATCAGGCGTTAAAAGACCTGTTGTTTAAGGAAATTAATTTTCCAGGGCGGCGGCAAAAGCATGGGCTACCAGTTCCAGGTTGGTCAACCAATCCCGTGCCAGGGGGTCTACCACCGCGACCTCGGCGTTGATCTCTGCGGCGATTGCTTTTGCGCTGGCGGTGCTATGCGTGGGCTGGATGAAAATCACGCGAATATTTTCCTCCTGGGCGATGGTGATAAGGGCAGCCATGTCACTGGCGCTGGGCTCCTGACCGCCGATCTGGACAGGGATTTGCTCGAGGTTGTATTGCGCAGCAAAATAGCCCCAGGCGGGGTGGAATACCACAAAAGCCCGCCGCCCAAGTCCGACGAGCAAGCCCTCAAGTTGGGCATCCAATTTTTCAATATCGGCCATCAGGGCATTGAAATTGGCCTGGAATGCATCTGTATGTTCGGGCATGTGGGCGGAAAGGGCGTTAAGGATGTTTTTGGCGATCACTTTCGCGTTAGCGGGCGCCAGCCAGATATGAGGGTCGAGCCCGCTTTCATGATTGTGTTCGATCTGATCTGTGTCGGCCTTTTCAGTTGCGTGATGATCGTGCGGGTCGGTCAGGGGAATACGCTGGATACCCTCGGCACTATCGATAAAGCGCATCTGCGGGTTGGTTTCTCGCAAACGCGGCAGCCAGGCATCTTCGTATTCGGTGCCGATGGTAAAAAATAACGCTGAATGGCTCAGCGCCCGCATTTGTTCGGGTTTGGGCTCATAGGTGTGTGGGTCTTCACCCGGGCCGACCATCACGTTGACCGCTACGGCATCCCCACCGATGCGCTCCACAAAATAAGCCTGAGGTAAAATACTGACGGTGACCAGCACGTGAACCTCATCTGCTGACCCCTGGTTGACCCCTGGCGTGCATCCTATGAGAAAGAGGATCAATACAGCGACCAGAGCGAATTTCCTTGAGGTTTTATGTTTTCTAATCACGGATATCCGTTTTCCTTTGACAGTCGGGGCACAGACCAGAAAATTGCAGCAGGTGTTCGTTGATCGTAAAACCGGTTTCTTCTTCGATGTGGGTAATCAGGGATGAGAGGTCCTCTACCCCGCTGAATTCCACCGTTGCATCACAGCTATGACACACCAGGTGGTGATGATGACCGGGTGAAGCCAGCACATACCCCTGACATTCACTGTGACCATGTACTCGCCGGACTAACCCCAGCTCGGTGAATAGTTCCAGGGTGCGATAAACCGACACCAGCCCGATTTCCTCGTTAGCGTCCAGGGAACGCTGGTGGATAGCCTGTGGCGAAAGCGAGGTATCTGCCCTTTCCAGCACCGAGATGATCGCCCGGCGCGGGTGGGTTAGCCTGAGCCCCTTCTGGTTGAGTTTTTCCTGCCAATCCATGACCAATCCTTATTGAAAAATATTTTCAATAAGGATTCTACCGAATTGAAACTGAACAGTCAAGCTGATGAATTCAAACTTGGGCATTTGGTGACAATCGACAGTGAGCAGTTTTCAACGATCAGCTACCAGAGAATAAAGGCCGCTTTTCAGCTGCCATTTACCGTTCACCAGCATCAGTTTTCCCGTATAATTGAGGTAGGATAAGGCCATGTCAGTTGTTGATGAAATTAAAGCCAGGTTAGATATTGTCGATATCGTCTCCGAGACAGTAAATTTGCGGCATTCGGGGAAGAATTACACCGGGTTTTGCCCCTTCCACACCAATACTAAAACGCCGGCATTTGCTGTGTTTCCCGATTCACAATCCTGGCGCTGTTTTGGCCAGTGCAATGAGGGCGGCGATATCTTCAATTTTGTGATGAAGCGCGAGGGTTGGGATTTTCCTGAAGCCCTGCGCCACCTGGCAGAGCGCGCTGGCGTAATACTGCAAGAATTTACCCCTGAAGAGCAAGAACAGGTTGAAGAGAACGATCGTCTGCGCGAGATTCTCAGCATGGCAGTGACTTTCTTTCAGCATCAATTGCGTAACACGCCCGCGGGGCAGGCTGCCCTGGACTATCTCTATGGCCGTAAATTGACCGATGAGACCATCGACACGTTTGCACTGGGGTATGCGCCCGATTCGTGGGAGGCCCTCACCAGTTATTTAACCTCACGCCAGGTCTCTCCTGAAGACCTGATCAACGCAGGACTGGTCTCTGAACGGGAGGATGGTGGGGTGTACGACCGTTTCAGGCACCGTCTGGTGATTCCCATCCGCGACCAACAGGGGCGCATGGCTGGCTTTGGTGGTCGGGTTCTCCGTGAGGAGGATGTTCCTAAATATCTCAACTCTCCGAAAACCCCTGTTTTCGATAAAGGGCACCTGCTATATGGGTTGGATATGGCCCGCAGAGAGATCCGCATGCAGGACCAGGTGGTGATTGTAGAAGGCTACTTGGATGTGATTGGCCCCTACCAGGCGGGTTTTAAAAACTGTGTTTCTGCAATGGGTACTGCCCTGACGGAAGACCAGTTCCGCCTGATCAAACGCTATTCGCGTCGGATTGTCCTGGCGCTTGATGCTGATGCTGCTGGACAGCGTGCTACCCTGCGCGGTCTCGAGATGGCCCGGCAGTCTATGGATCGGGAAGGCGAACTGTTTTTTGATTCGCGTGGATTGATGGGTATCGAGGGGCGAATCAAGGCTGATATCCGGGTGACAACCCTGCCTGAAGGCCTTGACCCGGACGAGATCGCCCTGGAAGACCCCGATCGTTGGGCAGAACTCATCAAAGATGCCAACCCGGTCGTAATCCACGTGATGGAAACCCTAGCGCAACGCGAAGACCTTGACGACCCCAAAACCAAGGAGGAGATTGCCACGCAGGTTTTACCGTTAATTGAAGATGTCAGGGGCAGTGTAGAACGGGAGGCTTACCGTCAGCGGTTGGCCCGCTTGCTAAAGGTTGATGAGCGCGCCCTGGTCAGGCGCGCGACTGGAAGGCCGCCGCGCCGACGTGGGCCTTATCGACCTGCTCAAGAACCTGCCATAGATGTTGTCAGGACACACCTGGCGCCTCACCGCCAGCTTGAGCGGGGCTGCCTGCTGGCATTGCTTTCAGACCCCACCCTGTTAAATTTTGTCGATCGGGCTTTCAGGGGCTTTGAGCTGGGCTGTATTCACTTTGAAGATTTTTCTCACACTGATCATCGTGAATTATTCAAACTGGTGAAAGAATCCATTGATCAAGAAACAGAAGACCCGCTGAATTTCATCCATACGCGCGCACCCGTCGAGATGATTGAGGCGTTCCTCGAAAATGCACCTGAAGAGAAGTATCCCGACTGGCGCATTCAATCAGCAGACCCGAAATTAGAGGCATTATTGCGCATGTTCATTCGCTTGCGGCGGGTTCGAATTGACGAGGGCTTGGATCAACTGGTTTTCCTTCAAACCCAGGAAGAGGACGAGCCCGGGGAAATCATGCTCGATTTTAAAAAGACCGCCCTGGATTTCGCCCAGGCCCGGGCAAAACTGGATCAGGCTTTCCATCAATCTTTTTCTAAACTAAAATAACGGCCATGACTGAAAACGGATCGGACCGAGCACGACCTGAACAATCTCACCTGGACAGTCGCGAGGCGAGCTCCTCTTTGGCTGATGGTGATGCTGCCTTCAGCAAGCAGAATGACCCGGTCAGATTGTATATGCGCGAAATTGGGCGCACCGACCTGCTGAACGCTGATGATGAATTTTGGCTTTCCAGTCAAATGAAGGCCCAGGACCTGGTAGAAACGTTGGCCGGACAACTTACGGCATCAACACAGGGAGAGAAGACGGTATTAATGCTGGCAGTTATTGATGAAACCCTGGCGCTTAATCGTACATTGAGAGGGTTGGTTCGAAAAAAACAGGTCAGCATGCCAGATTTAAGCCAGATGGTGATGGAAACACAAAAGCTAAGGCAAACCTGGCAGAGCGATGAACCTTTATATTTGCGCAAATTTTTTGAAACCAATTTTTGGAGACCCGATCAAAAAGATAAGGAAGATAAGATTTTAATAGACCAAATTTACCGGTTATACCTTTGCTTGTATGCCATGCCGCCGGTACTTGTACAAAAATTAGAAACGCATCTGACGCAAAGGGCCAAGCTGCCGGGACAGATGTTCTTTAAAAACAATCTGCCAGCGGTAGAAACGCTGGAAGAAAATTTTACAAAAATCGATTTTCTGAACGGTGAAGCCCATCAGGTGTTAACTGTGGCGAACCTTCGCCTGGTGGTCAGTGTTGCAAAACGATATATGAACCGCGGGATTTCCTTTCTTGACCTGATCCAGGAAGGGAACCTGGGCTTACTGCGGGCGGTACAAAAATTTGATCCGACCCTGGGCTTTAAGTTCAGTACCTATGCCACCTGGTGGATCCGGCAGTCGATCAGCCGGTATATTGCAGAGCATTCGCGTACGATTCGCATCCCGGTGCATCTGTATGAATCGATCTCGCGTGTTTTACGAATTCAGCACACATTGACGCAATCTTTAGGGCGTGAGCCGAACCTTGAAGAGATGGCTCTTGAATCGGAGTTTATCGACGATAGCACAGCCAAAACGATTCAACGCGCGCTAGCTGAAAATATTCCTCTGGATGCCCCGCAAACAGCCATCCTGGAAGATGCGATGAGTAAGATCAGTCAAATCCTCAAGGTCAGTGAAGAACCGATCTCCCTGGAAAGACCGGTCGGTGATGAAGAAAACAGTACCCTGGCGGATTTCATCGAAGACCAGGAGGCGATTGTGCCCGTAGACGAGATAGACAAGGACGTATTACGAGAACAGATTAGAAGCTCGCTGTCATCTTTGTCTGAGCGCGAACGCTAGGTCTTGGAACGGCGGTTTGGGCTGATTAATGGGCATAACCAGAGCCTGGAGGAGGTCAGCCAGTATTTCAATGTGTCGCGTGAGCGCATTCGCCAGATTGAAGCCAAAGCACTGCGTAAACTGCGTCACCCCAGCCGCAGCAGCGGCTTGCGTGATTTCCTTTAGTTGATAGGACCATGTTTCTATGTTCGCCCTAAAGCATACACCTGCGATGAAGCGGATCTACCAAACGCTGCCTGGTGGTGGCGAAGGTGAGGAATGGAACAACTTTACGAGCGCATCTACGCGCTGGTGCGCCTGATTCCACCCGGCAAAGTGACCACCTACGGGCGGGTTGCCGAGCTGGTAGGCGGCTGTACTGCACGTATGGTCGGCTATGCCATGGCGGCCCTGAAACACCGATCTTTTCCCGATGTGCCCTGGCAACGGGTGATTAACGCCCAGGGGAAGATCAGCATTCGCGGTGACGGTTTTGGGCATATCGTTCAGCGTGCACTTTTGGAGGAAGAAGGCGTGTTATTTGACGCAGATGGTCGGGTTGATTTTTCTAAATTTGGCTGGTCTGGCCCGGATGGAATCTATTAATCGTCAGGGCAGGCTTCGTTTACCCAGGTTTGTGCATATTTCTTAAGTGAAGATAAAAACCAATGACAGGGACTTCAATTAACCAAATTATTTTGTTTGTTAGAAACATGGCGGCAGAGGTACATTTCTACCGGGACATAATGGGGTTAGAACTCCGCTTTCCAGGCGCGATGGAAGACTATAGCAATGCGTTGTGGGTTGAATTTGACGCCGGAGGATGTTCACTGGCTTTACATGGTGGTGCGGATGAAGCGCCAAGTCAACAGCATCAGATTGTCTTTCGGGTGGATGACCTTGAACGGACCCGGAACGAGTTGCTGAACGCCGGGATTGAAATCGGCGAAATCCGTCTTTTGGAAGATGGTAAGCCGGCAGCCAAAGGCATTGACCCCGAAGGGCACCCCTTCACAATTCGTTAGACACGTTTGCCAGGCCGGCCTTAACCTTTGAACCGGCGCCTAATTGGCGGTCTGGAGCTGATCAGCAGGGCGCTGATGGATTTAAACCCATGAGTGCTTAAGTTCAAATCTGGCTATGTTATAATCGGGGCTTGGCTTGTAATCTGGCATGTATTAACTTGAAGAACGGAAAGGTAACAGAAATGGGTGCAAACATAGTTGTTGGTGGTTTTTGGGGTGACGAGGGCAAGGGCTTGGTGAGCGCCTGGCAGGCACATCGCGATCGTTCACTGGGTGTGTTCCGCGGCTGTGGCGGGACCAACCCCGAGCACGGCCTCTTTTTTGGCGAAGATTATATTATCACCAACCAGCTTCCACTGGGTTTTATTTTTGGCGAGGCATTGGTTGGGCTGGGCCCGGGAACTGCTGTAAATGTAGAGAAATTTCTTTACGAAGTCCATCGCTTTCGGTTACCGGTTGAAAAAGTGCGGGTGGACCCGCTATGCCCGATCATCACGCCAGAGAACATTCAGGAAGAGATGCGCAGCGCCAGCATGAATGCGATTGGCAGCACCAAGAGCGGCACCGGCATTGCTATGGCGCATGCAGCCCTGCGTATTGCACCTATAGCCAGGGATATCAAAGCCCTACAGCCTTATCTCGATGACATCCCGGCGCTGGTTAACCGCCTGGCCGAACAGGGAACCATCAGTCTTGAAGCGACTCAGGGCACCTTTCTTTCACGCTATCATGGTGAATATCCTAATGTCACCTCGGTTGATGTAACTACGCCCTCGGTGATCGCCGGTGTGGGCTTAAATTGGCGCCTGGTTGAAAATGTAATCGTCTGCGTTAAGGCGTTGCCCACCCGCGAGGGAGCGGGCCCGATGGGCGCGGTAGATGAGTTTACCGTTGAGGAGATGCAAGCATTGGGGATCGTTGAATACAGTTCGATCATCGACCCGAATACTGGGCAACGCCAGGTCAGAAGAAAAGCTAAAGACATCGATTTCCCCTTGTTGGAACGCATTATCAAACTCAATGGCGCTAACCAGATCGCGCTGACCTTTGCGGAACACTACGATCCGGAGGTCAGGGATGTGCGCCAATGGGGTGGGCTGACGTCCAAAGTGAAAAACCTGATCAGCAAGATCGAACGACGCACGGGCGTTGAGGTGACTCTGGTCAACACTGGAAAACAATGGACCAGCATGGCCAGCAAGCACGATGATTTGCCCGCCGTCGATGATGCGCTGGTGGCGCGGTTGAAAACCTATTGTATTTAAACCCAATCAGATCGGGGAGCGCTCAGCGCTTCTGGTTTTGTTGAGCAACTTGCTGATCAACCCAGGCTTGCCCGGCAGGCGTCAACACCCTGATCTCTTTTCCGCTGCGGCCAAACTCCCTGTAATCCAACCCATAGCCAACGACAAATAAAGGTTCGATGAACAGACCCACATGCCGTACCTCGGGGAGGTGCCGGTAGCCATTTAAGCCGGTATCGCGCCATTCAATATTCTCTGGACGCTCTTTAAACAAAAACGTACAAATATTGCGCCGAGCGACCCTTTCTTCGTCCAGATAATTACACACCCGGACAATCGTAGCAGAGGAATCGATGATATCTTCCACGATGATCACCAACCTGTCGGTCAGTTCAGGGCCCTCGTAGGAAATCACCTTTACTTCGCCGCTGCCTTCAGTCCCCCGATAATAATGACGGGTTTTAAGCCAGGCGCTTTCAAAATCAAAGGACAACTTGCGCAGTTCATCAATCAGGTCGCGATGAAAAGGGGCCGCGCCCTCGCGCAGGCAAAGTAAGACAGGCACCTTGCTATAATAATCGATACTGTAAAACATCTCCTTGGCTAGACGTTTGACCACCGATTGAATCCGCTCCTGGCTGGCGACAAACTCCCCTAAATATTCTTCCGGGATAGAAAATGAACCCATTAAACAACTCCTTATAAAATAACGTGCTTATTGTAACCGATAATTCAGCGGGCGCTGGCAACGAGTACGAGATATAAAAAAAGACGTACTCGTGGGGCGCGTGGTTTGTTACATGGCAGCAATGGATGGCTGAATGCTGGGCAGATTTACTTACGCACCTGTGATGAAATTTTTAGGATGAACCAGGGTCTATGAGATCAACCCGTATCGCTGGAGTGAGGTTTCGAGGATCATGTTCACCAGTTCGGTGTGGCTGACCCCGTCGGCAGCAGCCTCGATAACGATATCTGAGATGCCGGGGGAGAGCCCGGGCAAGGGGTTAATTTCCAGGATGTAGGGCTTCCAGCCCTCATTTGCGTTCAAACGAAAATCTACCCGGGCTACGTCCAGTGCGCCGGTCACCCGGAAGACGGCGGCAGCCAGCCAGTTAAGTTCGTCGACCTGGTCTTCCTCCAGCGGTGCTGGGCAGAGGTAGTTGAGCTGGTCGGCCAGGGCTACCTTCAGCCGGTTATCGTAGACCACGTCCGTCTCCAGGTAGGGAGTGAGGTCAACCTCCAGTGGCGGGAAAAATCGTAACCCGGCCTGGATGCGGGGCAACTTCTCATCATGTGGCATTCGGCGAGCCACCGGGCCTACCAGGTTGCCAACCATGCCCACCGTTACCTCACGGCCTTCAATGAAGGTCTCTACCAGGGCCGCCTGGTGATAGTGTTCGATCATGATCCGTACCTGTTGGCGCAGTTCAGTTTCATCTTTGACGATAGATTTGGCAGAAACCCCCATACCGGTGCCCTCCTGGCTGGGCTTAACAAATAAGGAGAATTTCATCTTTGCATCCAGAGGCTCGTCAACACGTTCGAAAGTTTGAAAATCTGGCGTGGGCAGGTCGTGATAGGTCAGAACGCGTTTGGTCATCGGTTTATCAAGGGTTAACGCCAGGCACAGCACCTTTGAGCCCGTGTAAGGAATGCCCAGCTTTTCCAGGATCGCTGGTACCTGGGCTTCGCGTGCATTACCAGAGTGACTTTCGCAGAGGTTAAAACAGATATCTGGTTTAAATTTTCTGACGGTGTCGATGATGGTGATATCGCCCTCCAGGAATTCGCAGGTATGCCCGCCGGCCCGAATTGCATCGCTCACAGCCTGGATGGTTGTTTCGCTATCCAGGTCATCCCATTGATCTTCGGGCATGCCCTCCCAGTGTGGGGCGTTTTTCTTCAGGTTGGCCAGTAAGGCCACGCGAAAGGTCTTCATGGCAGTGCGCTTTCATCTTTTAAAAGTGAGGAATTCTACCCATAATTATAGACTCTGGTGTGTGAACCGGATAGCTTTTGATCAAATCGGGGGCAAATCAGGGTTACTCAAAGCACGGGGTGGATCGCATCCATGCAAGCAAAAATCGAGGCTTTTGGATAACATCTCGATTTCTGCTTGTTATGCTAATAGAAAAAACGTGAATCAGGAGGTCGCCTCTGCTGCGGAAGCCTGAATGAACCGTTCCTCCTCTTCCTTGGCGACGCGCATGCCTTCGTTTTCGTCAACCCGGGTCAGTAAATAACCACCCAGGATGAAGAATATGATCAGGGAGACAATTGAGACGCGGCTGCCGCCCATGATGGAACTGACAACACCAAAAAGGAGCGGCCCCATCGTCCCAGCTACTTTTTCAGAAACGCTGAAAAAACTATAGAATTCTGCTGACTTACTTGGCGGCAGCATCCGGCTGAACAACGAGCGGGATAAAGCCTGACTGCCGCCTTGTACAATGGCAACGCCAAAACCTAAAATCCAGAAGTGAATTTCCTTATACATGAAGTAACCGGCGATGGCTATCACCGTGTAGATGCCCAAACTGACGAAGATTGAGCGCTTGGTACCCAGCTTTTCCGCCAACTTTCCAAACAACAACGAGAACGGGATGCCCACGAACTGCACCATCAACAAGGTGCCGATGGTGGTGATCTCACTGAATTGAAGCTCGGTGCCATAAATTGTCGCCATGACGATGATGGTACCGATGCCATTGTTGTAGAGCCAGAAAGCGACGATGAATTTGAACAGCTCTTTAAACTTACGGATTTCGCTGAAGGTATGAGCCAGGCGGCTAAAACTGGCCTGAACCGGGTTGAAATGCTCTTCGCCTTTAAGGATCCGGCGCACAGGTTCCTGAACATACTTCCAAAGCGGGATGGTGAAGATCAGCCACCACACAGCCACGGAAAGAAAGCTTAATCGGCTCATCAACGCGGTGGTCTCGCCATCAGGTGCAAGCATGATCATCGCCAGGTTGATTGCTAATAAAAGACCGCCGCCCAGATAACCATAAGCATAACCCTTGGAGGAGACCATATCGCGTTCGTCTTCGCCTGCCACATGTGGCAGCAGCGAATCGTAGAAGACATTCGCGCTGGCAAAGCCGACATTGCCGATGATATAAAAAATGGACGCCATCAGCCAGTCACCTTCGGTGACAAAAAATAAAAGGGCTGCCCCTGCGCTTCCAATCAGGGCGAAGATGGTTAAAAAGCGTTTCTTGGCACCGCTGAAATCTGCCATGGCCCCCAGGATAGGCCCCAGCAGGGCGACAATCAACAGCGCAATGGTGGTGGTATAACCCCAATAAGCCGTGCGGACATGAGCCGGCAGGTGGGCTGCCGCTACATTGCTGAAATATACTGGTAACACCGCCGCGGTGATCGTGGTTACAAAGGCAGAATTAGCCCAGTCGTACATGATCCAGCCCAATTGGGCACGTTTTTTCTGTTTGTGTTCCAATAATTGCTCCTTAATAAATAGAGTTAATACCGTAATTATAAAACCAAATTGATAGTATCCGTCTGTATTTGTGTGGATGCCTTGGCCCTGGATTTAACCCATTTAATCACCCATGACAGACGTTTGAAAACCAGGTGATCTTTGATGTGGTAACCGGGTATGTGTCGAAAAAGGAAAGGTTTTACGCAGGTTATGGCGTATCCAGATGAACGGGATTGAAACCTGCCAGACCCTACTAAACTGTTTTCTGGGTGATCGTTGCAAAGCCCACCGGACATTGGGAGTATAATCGCCCTTAATCGCGTAGAAATGTGCTAAAGTTTAAATACGGTCTTCTGCTTTGAGACCTTAATTTTACTTGGAGGTTGGTGATGAACAAAACTGAGAAAAATCCCGCCAGAGATGCAGCCTTAGGGATAGCAGGGTTGGTTTCTGCCGCAGCCGCGGCCGTTAGTGGTTGGATCCTCTTCAGCCGCAAATATATTCGTCACGATATGCCCTTAGACCAGGCCCTCGAAGCAGACCGCCGCGACACCCTCTCCCCTCATGCGGGGCGGATGAGCTATTATGCCGATACACGCGGCAAGGGGACGCCGCTGATTCTGCTGCACAGCGTCAACGCGGCATCCAGCGCATTTGAGATGAAACCCATCTTCGAACACTACCGGGGTCAACGACCGGTATATGCGCTCGACCTGCCCGGTTTTGGCTTTTCGGAACGCTCTGATCGACTGTACAGTCCGCTGCTTTATCAGAATGCGATCAGCGACTTTCTGCAAGAAGTGGTAAAAAAGCCAGCCGATGTGATCGGGTTTTCGGTTTCCTGTGAATTTGCAGCCCGCGCTGCTGTCCACGTGCCCGAGCTGTTCCGATCGCTGGTGATGATCTCTCCTACAGGTTTCAAGCCCCCCCGCATGGATAAGTTCGCCCAGCGCGCCGATCAGCGCGGGCGGAAGAACAAACTTTATGCGGGCCTGGCGGTGCCTGTGTGGAACCGACCCGTGTTTGACCTGGTTACCAGCCGGCTCAGCATCCAGTTTTTTCTCAATAAAAGCTTTGAAGGGCTGGTTCCGGATGAGTTTGTGGATTATGCCTACCAGACTGCACATCAACCCGGGGCTGAATATGCCCCCACCTACTTCTTGAGCGGCAAATTGTTCACACCAGCGGTGCGAGAGATGGTCTACATGGCGCTCAAACAGCCCGTGCTGGCGATCTACGACCGCGATCCCCACACCAATTTTGAAATGCTGCCCACATTATTGCATGAATGCCCGAACTGGAAGGGTGTCCGCATTTCACCCACCAAGGGGCTCCCGCACTGGGAAGCGCCCCAACGGGTATTCAACGTGTTGAATAATTTTTGGTCGGAGCTGTAAGGCAGCCCAATGCGCATCAGATGCATCGCTTGTGACGTGCTGGCGCGCCCGGTCTACCTGGCAGCGGCTCAATCTCCGCATGTGGTGGACGTGGTTTTAGAACGTTTTGGCCTGCACATCACCCCCAAGAAATTACGCCAAACCCTGCAAGCCCATATCCACGCCGCAGACGAGGTGGGAGGTTATGACGCGGTGGTTCTGGCTTATGGTTTGTGCGGTCAGGCCGCACAGGGCTTACAAGCGGGGACGGTTCCGCTGGTGATCCCGCGGGCACACGATTGCATTACCCTTTTCTTGGGTGGACGGGGGCGTTATGACCGGGAATTTTCTGCTTGCCCGGGCACCTATTGGTACGTACAGGACTTTGTTGAGCGTGGCGATTCTGAAACGACATCTTTATCAATCGGCGCGTTTACCGCCGGAGATGCGGAAGCCGTGTATGCTGAATATGTTGAAAAATACGGTGCGGATAACGCCGCCTATTTGATGGAGGTAATGCAAGCCTGGCAGGAGCATTACGAACGCGCTGCGTTTATAGAATTGGGGGTTGGTGAGGGCCAGAATGCCCTGGCGTACGCTGGCGAGATAGCCCGACGTCGTGGCTGGCGCTTTGAACGTCTGGTGGGTGACCTGGCGTTGATCTCGCGTCTACTCAACGGTGATTGGGCAGATGATTTTCTCATTCTGCAGCCCGGACAGTTCATTGAAGCGACCGGAGATGAAGAAGTTATGCAGGCCAAGTAGGGCGGGTTGGCTGTGCCACACATTGTTTCTATGAAAAAATTTCGACTTAAAGAACCAACCCACCCGGTTGCCGGGTGGGTTGTCGAGTTATTTCATCGCACTCTCAGATAGGACTTTGAATTTTAATTGGCAGGCTCCAAAGATTGTACAGCCCCTAACTGGTTGATATGCAAAATCCAGCGACTGCCGATCTGTGCCTGCTCGAAAAGCTGGAGGTTGGGGGTTTTGAATTGGTAGGTATCGCTGCCATCGCGGAAATTGATTACATAGGCCTCTGTGCGCTCACCTTCACGCTCGTCGGTCAGTAAATCAACCGCCGGCCAGGCGGCCGCATGGTTATAACCGCTGTCCATGACAGTTTCCACAACCACCCAGTCCATGGCTGTATATTCGCAGTAATCGTCGTAGACCTCATAGGAACAATCTTGCACCACCTCACCGACGCCGGTGCCGGTATCTTCCACGTAGGGGTCTCCGCACACCTCGACAGCGCCCGAAACGTAGGTGTCGGAGGTGTACCGGTGAGCAGAGGAACACCGGGTTACATCGGCGCCAAAGGGGATTTCATCGCGCCAGGCGCTTTCGGCAATCATTGTATAGGCTTCAATGTTAATTGAACGCTCCCATTGCACATCGGAGACGGTTGCCTTGACGTCATCCGTTTTCAGGGACATGAACAGCAAAACTGCACATCCCACGATAACCGCCAGAAGAATGAAAATAATGATCAGGGTAACGCCCTTTTTCTTTTTCTTCGGGGTTGCTGCGGCAGGTTGTTCTTGGGACTGGGCTTCGGTGACGGTGCGGATGCGCTGACCAGCCTGACGTTCTTTACCGCCCCAGGATAGATCGCCATTGCATTTTTTGCAAAATTCATCGGTCGCGCTATTACGTGTCCCGCAGAAAGGGCAGTGAATATCGGGCCCGGCTTTTGCCATGCGAACCAGGGCTTCATCTTTAATGAAGTTGAACTTTTCTTCATCGACCTGCAGGAATTCAACATCCTCAGGCTGAGGTGCGCCGCAACTGGTACAGCTTTTAATTGGGCCGGGATTCTGGGTGTTGCAAAAAGAGCACTGCCAAATCAGGGGTACAAAGCCAAGTGATTTACGGGTCATACATCCTCCTTGGATAATCTTCAGCGTTATAAGGCTGGTCTTTATTATAAATAGAATTGAGCTGGATGTCTAATCGTGACATTAGGAAGTGTGCGATCAGAAAACAGTGATTAAGGTTTTTATAAAAGGTTGATGTTCGATGAAACGCCTGGTTTTTAATCGTAGGGGGTTGATCTCAATTTCTGTTTTCAAACCCCAGGCTTACTCTCGAAGCAGCCCTTCATCCTGCAGAGCTTGCAGCAAGCGGGGATGTGCACGCGGGTCTTCGCCGGTGAAATTATCCTTGCTGGGGTAGCCCAGCTCGATATACAGGGTCTGCCCGGCCGGGTCTGTGGGCTGGAGAACTACGATCCCATCAAAACTCAGCGTAGAAAAGGGCGCCCAAAATGCGCCCGCATAAACTGGCTGTTCGTAAGCCACCAGCACAAAGGGTACGCCACTGGAGGGCAGACCGCTCATGAACAGGGTTAATAATTTAAAATAAACGTTTTCCGTCAGATTCATTCCGTGACGTTCCCAATCATAGTCAACCAGGTCATCCGTGGTGAGGATGGGTGTGGCATTCAATGGCAGGTCGGCCAGGGCATAACTTTTCAGTTCCGGGCTTGTGATTTGCGCATCTCCCAGCAGGTAGATCGCGAAGGGTTCGCCCTCCAGTGGTGCGGGCTCTTCTTCCACGGGGGGGTGGCAGCCACTCAGAATGAACAGGATCAATAGCAGGGCAGGTAGGAAACTTTTCTTCATCACATCACTCCGTTTGAAAAATGTGCATCCGTTTGAGCAGCGCCTCCTCTGGGGTAGAACTCTGCTTGTGGAGCACGACCTAAACTATACCACATTTAGCCTTACACACTCGAAATGAATTTTAGATCAACCTGGTTAGTATCAGCGTTTTTTCGACAGGCTTTTTATCATTTGCCAGGACGGCTCGATGACACGATGAACGATGCCATCCGGGTCTTGATATGACCAGACGCCCGGGCGCGAGCTGCTAATTTCGTAACCCAGACGCTGGTATAAGCGTAAAGCTCCTAGGTTTTCTTTCGCGACGTTCAGGGTCACAAATTGAAACCCGCGTTTTCGCAGGTCATCTTCAATGAATTGCATCAGGTGGCTGCCAATCCCCCGGTTACGCCAGCCTTCTTTAACCCGAAAGGAAAACACATACGCGCGGGTGCTTCCGTCCGCTGCAT
>JAAYKH010000011.1 GCA_012522475.1 Chloroflexota bacterium
ATACCTTAGGCAGCACCACTGCGCTTGAGTACACGGTTGAAAACCTGGAAATCAACGGGATTAATTTTCATACCAACACGGTCAGCGGCACAGCCGATCAGGGCAAACAGGTGTCTCTTTCAGTATTTGCAAGAGGAGAATTTATAGAAGATTGGATCTTCACCATAATTACTGTTGACAATACAAAGGAATGGAGCTTTGATTTCTCGAGCCTTATTGAGGGCTTCCCGGTACCCGTAGAAGAGATCTATGCCCATTCACGTATAGAGGATGACCGTGGAAATGCAACTGTTATTGACTTGTTAGAAGATTATCAATATCCGGTTGAACCGTTATACCAGCAATATTTCCCATTGTGTCTCCATTGATCCGGGCACTTGCCTAACTCTCTAAGTTCGTGTTAAAAGCCAGGATGGGCACCGCGTCCATCCTGGCTTTTGGAGGGAATTCGCTTCGGATTACATGTTTGGGTAATTTATAAGGATTGTTTTTCAGAAAATTGACATGAAAACGAAAAAGAGCGATGATCTAACACCCTAGCCACAACATAGGTTCTGGGTGAGTTCCATTTCAATCGCAGAGTTTCTTTGATTTCTCTCACGATCAGTCTCCTTTGTGCCATCTTTGCCTCCTCAGTTTCTTGGTTTTGTGATGGGGTCAAGCTTGACACATTTTCTTGTTATTGACCAATCTTGTTATTCGATTCCGGAACTTATCAAAAAATGGGAGGCTTACTCCGGAATCAGTGGATGACATCCTCCGGTATTCGTGGTTGATTTCCCGAGAATTATGCAAACCAACTGTCATTGCTTCTTGTTCGGATATTGTCAGCTCTAGTAACGTTATCACTTGAACTAACGATTTTTTACTCTGGTCAGATTTCAGATGAACTAATGCGTATTCCTATAGTAAGATTATTTGCAAGGCAATGCGTGTCTCTGAAAAATAAAAGGATTATTGTATAATTACTGATATCAAAACATTTTTGTCTGGAGGTAACGATGCGCAATGAATGGTCCCAAGGGACAGTGACAGTTCGTGAAGGAATAGAGCTATTCTACACCCGCACAGGGCATGGAGAAAAACCCGCCCTAGTTCTTGCCCATGGATTAACAGATAGCGGTTTGTGCTGGCACCAGCTTGCCGAGGATCTTGAATCTAATTATGACATCATTATGTACGATGCCTATGGCCATGGTAAATCGTCCCGAGTCGATCCTGGTAAACGCTTTGACCTGGTCGCAGACCTGAATGATTTGATCGATGGATTAAATCTGAATCGCCCAGGGATCATCGGCCATTCGATGGGAGCAGCCACCGCAGCCGCTTTCGCCGCGCATTATCCAAACAAGCTTGCGCTCCTCGTCCTTGAAGACCCTCCTTGGACCGATGGATCAAATGATCAAAAAAAACCAACCAGAAGCCTGCAAGAATGGAAACAACAAAACATAGCAGCAAAAAAGAAGACCCTTAAAGAACTCCAAAACCTCAAGCAGAGGGAATCACCCAACTGGGAAGAAACTATCCTCCCAGACTGGGCGCAAGCAAAACTCGATGTTGACCCTGTCTTTTTCGATCATATCTCGTTCGATCCTGGCAGCTGGGAGGACGTGGCAAGTAAAATCACTGCCCCCACATTAATCATCACCGGAGATAATGCTCTGGGTGCCATTGTGACCCCTAAGCTCGGTGTAAAAGCTATCCAACTGCTCGATCAAGGTGAGTTCGGTCACATCAGTGCTGCCGGTCATTGCATTCGATATGAGCAGTATCAACCGTATCTCACCATGATACAGGTCTTTCTAAAGCGGAATATGGCCCAATAAGGTCCCATGGCGAACACCACCATAAAAATTCCTCAACCGGTAGCAAAACGACTGGTCCTGCTCGCAGGAAATATTGGGGCTGGTAAAACGTCGCTCACCGAGCGGATTGGGGAGCAATTAGGCTGGACGACTGCCTTTGAATCCGTTGTTGATAACCCCTACCTCCCTGATTTTTACCAGGATATGGGAACCTGGTCTTTTCATTTGCAAATCTACTTTCTGGTGCATCGAGCGAAACAGCACAGGCATTTGTCCGAGGTGCCGGAATCAGTCATCCTGGATCGCAGCATTTATGAAGATGCTCACATCTTTGCACGCGCCCTGCACCACATGGGCAATTTAACCGATCGGGATTATGAAGCATATTTACGACTTTTCAGTCTGGTTGTTGAAGGTTTGCCCAAACCTGACCTGTTAATTCATCTTCAAGCGCCTGTACCCGTCTTATTGCAACGCATTCGCCGACGAGCCAGAAGCATTGAAGCATCAATTGATGAGTCCTATTTGTCCCTTTTAGAAAAATTCTATATCGAATGGATTGAGAGCTTTGACCTGTGTCCGGTATTGACACTTCGCAGTGATGACCTTGATTTCGTCCACCAAACCAGCCATTTAAATATTGTGGTAGAACGCATCAACGATCTTCTCTCGGGCAGAGAAGAAATGGTCTTCTAAATCAAAATTGCTTATAAGCTCGGCACATTAAGCACCCTTTAAATCTCCACCAGGTCATTTCAAAACCCACCGTATCAACATAAACCTTAAATAATTAATATCATTGTCTTCGGTAAAAGTCTGACACAAAGACTCAAAGTGTAAGGAAAACATGAAAAAGCCAATCTTTGCTGTGTTAATCGCCCTGCTCGTGGCCACGCTGGCGTGCTCGCTTGAAAATATCCGCTTGGATACAATTGACCGTCAAATCGTGTTCGTTTCAGAACCCATTCCCCAAAACGCGCTTGAGACCGAATTGGTTTTTAAAATGACCGGCGGAAAATTCATAATCACCCCGGACGCAGATACCCTGGTTGAGGGAAGCATTAAATACAATGTCGAAGCCTGGAAACCTGAATTTGTCCGGTGCAATAATTACGTTGAGATCAAGCAGGCCGATCCTTTTCGCCTTCCTGGAATTCCTCTCGGCGACGTTGAGAACATATGGGCATTAGGGTTGACCAATTCACTCCCAATTCGATTAACGATTGAGGGCGGTGCCAGTGAAAACACCTTTGACCTGACGGGTTTACAGCTTTCGCGGTTAAAAATCGCCCAAGGCGCCAGCGATACCACCATTCGCTTTGATGCGCCAAATCCCATCGTATTACAAAATTTCAGCTTTAATACTGGTGCTTCGTCTGCCAAGCTTTTCGGCTTGGGCAATGCCAATTTCCAGGAAATGAAAATGTCCAGCGGTGCCGGTAATTACACCCTGGATTTTTCAGGGGAGCTAAAACAGGATGCCAGCGTAGAGATCAATTCGGGAGTCAGCACCATCACGATTATCATTCCTGCTGGCATGAAAGCAGTTGTCAACAATCAGGGCAAAGCCAGCAATATCACCCCGCAGGGCACCTGGTTGTTATCCGAGCAAACCTATTCCACCCTGAATGAAGGCCCCACGCTGACCATCAATCTTAATTTGTCTGTTGGCAATATCAATTTGATTAACGAGGAATAAACCATATTTTAACTGCTTTTTATCCCTCAGGTATGCATCAATTTTATATACTATATTCTTATTTTAAGTAACCCAAAACGATTGCGGTTTTCTCGCCCTATTGACAGGCAGCGAAATATATGTTTTAATATAAGTGCTCACTGGTCGGGTGCCCCCCTCACCCGGTCGGTGAGTTACTTTAAAAGCGCAAACACCTGCCGGTTTCCAGCTTGATTCTTTTTTTTACTATCAACGCAAACCAAATTCGAATTTACTAAATTAAATTCTATTGCGTCAAATAAACCTGGTTTGTACGGATATATTCAAAGATTTTTGGGAGCAAGTAGTATCGATAACTGCGGTTTTGCCGCACGCGTCGGCGAATCTGATCTGCAGAAATTTCTAACAAGGGCGCAGTCACAAAATTCAGTTTACCTTTAAGGCCCGGCAGGGCAGTACATAATTTGCTTAAGTCGATTTCATCACCAGGACGCCGCATCACACCAATACCATCCAGGTTATCCAGAAACTCTTCAGCTTTGTGCCAATTCGGAAGGTCATGGAGCGAATCTCCGCCCATCAGGTAAATCAACGCCTGGTCGGGATAGTCCTGCTTTAAAAGTTTGACGGTATCCACAGTATAATGCGGCCCAGGTCGGTCAATGTCCACTCTTGAGAGGGCAAAGGTATTGTCATCTTGAATCGCAAGCTCAACCATCGCCAGTCGATCGGATAATGACCCAATCTCCTGGCCGCGTTTGTGGGGCGGATCGGGCGTCAGTACCCAAACCGTAACATCTAACCCCAACTGATCGCGCGCTTCTGCTGCCAGAATTAAATGCCCAATATGTGGCGGGTCAAAAGTGCCGCCAAAAATACCCAGGCGTTTTTTTGTCATCAATAAATCCTGCCACTCTAATTCATATTCACCGATACGCACTGTATCCCCCTCTTCCACCCCGGCTTCTCGCAAGGCTTCATCCACACCGATGTATTCCATCAAACGTTGGAAACGTCTCACCGATTCCCCGTGCTCCCAATAAGTCATCGCGGCTGCCCGCTCAATGGCAGAACCGTGCACAACCCAGCCACGCTCTGCTTTGTGAACCGTAAACTTTTGTGGATCATCCTCAACCCGGTAAACTGGTAATTCTTCAACTGCCTGCGGTTCTGGAGCATCCTTTAAGAGCTTTGCAGCTCGCCACAGTAATTGATCAACGTTTTCATGGGTCACTGTGGAAACCGGGACAGCTTCAAAGCCCAGTTTTTTTAACGCATCTGCAATCGAGGGCCAGCGTTCTTGAACCTGGGGTAGGTCCATTTTGTTAAAGACAACAACTTGCGGTTTTTCAGCAATTTTCTCATCAAACAGGGCCATCTCGCTATTGATCTGCGAGAAATCAGAGAGCGGGTCTTCAGAAAGTCCATCCAGCATGTGAATCAACACCCGAGTTCGTTGGATATGTCGTAAGAAGGTATATCCCAGCCCAACGCCTTGAGAAGCGCCTTCAATCAACCCGGGAATATCCACCAGCACCAGGGTCGTATCCATATCCAGCCTGGATACGCCCAGGTTCGGCGTCAACGTTGTGAAGGGGTAATCAGCAATTTTTGGCTTCGCATTCGAAACAACAGCTAACAAGCTGGATTTTCCGGCATTGGGCACGCCAACAATACCAATATCTGCAATCAGTTTCAATTCCAACCGGATTGTTTTCGCTTCTTCGGGCTCGCCGCGTTCAGCCATACGGGGCAGCTGGTTGCGGCTGGTAGCAAAATTTTGGTTACCACGTCCCCCACGTCCGCCTTTGGCAATCACCAACCTCTGATCTGGCTCCACCAGGTCACCCAATAAATGGCCCGTATCAGCATCATAAACCAGTGTACCCGGGGGCACATCAATGATCAGGTCTTTGGCAGACTTCCCCGTCATATTATTCGGCCCGCCAGGGCGCCCGTCTTTGGCAATAAATTGTGACCGGTGGCGAAAGTCAAACAATGTATTCTGTTTAAGGTTAACGGTCAAGATCACATGGCCGCCACGTCCACCATTACCCCCGTCTGGGCCACCGTGGGGTCGATATTTTTCGCGATGGAAATGCACCATCCCATCCCCACCCCGGCCAGATTGCACAGAAATTATTGCTTCATCAAAATACATCGTAATTTATCTTTTTCTTTAATCGATCCCTTACCAAGTGTGAATCTTACCGCATTAAGCACAAAATGGGGTCGCCCTGATGAGCGACCCCATTTTTTAGATATCAGAAACAACTACCCAAACTTCTTCTTCAGTAGCGTTGTCAATGAAGGTTCACCAATTTCTTGCAGTTCGTAATGTACGCGAATCATTGGTTTGTTAATTTTGATGACCCGGTTCAAGTCAATCGGAGTGCCCGAGATCACCAGGTCTACATCGGCTGCATTGACCGTTGCTTCCAGGTCGCGCACCATCTGCCCCCCATAACCCATTGCTGGCAGTACCCGCCCGATACTTGGGAATTTCTCAAAAGTCTCACGGATAGAACCAACAGCATAGGGGCGTGGGTCAACAATTTCTGCTGCACCAAATCTCAGGGCCGTTATATAACCTTCACCAAAAGGCATATCACCATGCGTATGCGTTGGGCCATCCTCAACCACCAGCACACGCTTGTTGCGAATTACCTCGGGGTCGTCCAGCAGCATCGGGATTGCACCTTCAACCACCACAGCTTTCGGGTTGATCTTATTTAGATTATGCCGCACCGTAATCACATCCTCAAGATCGGCTGTATCAACCTTATTAATCACAAATACATCCGCCAACCGAGCATTGGTTTCGCTGGGATAATGCTTAAGTTCATGCCCAGCTCGATGTGGGTCAGCGACAACAATGAGCATATCACTGGCGTAGAAGGAGAAATCATTGTTACCTCCGTCCCAAACAATGATATCCGCTTCCTTTTCAGCTTCGCGCAAAATGGCTTCATAATCCACACCGGCATACACAACGGTCCCATTATCAATGTGAGGTTCGTACTCCTCACGCTCTTCAATGGTGCATTCGTGTTTGTCCAGGTCGCTGTAATCGGCAAAACGCTGCACTTTTTGTTTCACCAGATCGCCATAGGGCATGGGGTGCCGGATAGCAACAACTTTCAGACCCATCCCCTGCAAAATCGATGCGACCCGTCGGCTCGTCTGGCTTTTTCCTGCACCCGTCCTGACAGCACACACTGAAACCAATGGCTTTGTTGATTTGATTTGCGTCTCCCTGGTACCCAGTAAACGAAAATCCGCGCCCAGGGCATTCACCAGGGCCGCCTGGTGCATCACATGCGCATAGGTCACATCGCTATAAGCAAACACGACCTCATCAATTCTTTCCTCTTTGATCAACGTCGCCAGTTGTTCTTCCGGCAAAATCGGTATGCCAGCCGGGTAAAGTTCTCCTGCCAATTCTGCCGGGTACTTACGGTCTTCAATATTGGGGATCTGGGTGGCAGTAAACGCAACGACCTCATATTTCTCATTTCCACGGTAATATGTGTTGAAGTTGTGGAAATCACGCCCTGCCGCACCCATAATGATCGTTCTTATTTTTTTCATATAATTTTCTCCTTTTTACTCGTTGATGTAAACATAAAATAATTACATGATGCTGGGCGCCTTAATTCCCAGAAATTTCAAGCTGGTCGCAATGACCTGTTGAGCAGCTGCCACCAGCCGCAAGCGATAATCACGTACATCGGGCGCTGCGTTCAGCACCTGGCAGGTGTTGTAAAAATCGTTAAATACCCTGGCTATTTCAAAGGATAAGTTCGCAATGATCAGCGGCCGGTATTCCTCTGCAGCCCGCAAGACATCGCCAGGCAACCTGGTCATTAATTCAATCAGGTCCACTTCAGCTTTGTGCAATTCATCTGGGAAAACCGCTTGAGGCGGGAGAGATTGCCCGGCTTTTCGTAAAATGCTGCCTGCGCGCACATGTGCATATTGGATATATGGCGCAGCCTGACCGTTAAAATCCAGTGCCGCATCCCAATCAAAGGTGACCACTTTAGCGTTATCCCGCGCAAGCATGGTGTACTTCAATGCGCCCAGCGCAACCGCTTCAGCGATCTCGTGCTTAATCGCCTCGGTTAATTCCGGGTTCTTTTCTTCAACAATCGTCTTTGCACGCCGGGTGGCTTCCCGCACCAGGTCGTCAAACAGCACCACCGTCCCCTCACGAGAGGCCATCGTCACATTTCCTGGCAGGTTCACCAATTCATACGCCAGGTGATGGAGTTTGTCCGCCCATTCAAAACCCATCACTTCCAGGGTTTTAAAAATTTGCTTTAAATACAAAGACTGCCGCACATCGATCACATAAATAGACTGATCAAGGTCGTATTCGGCAAACTTTTGAATTGCTAAAGGCAGGTCTTTCGTCGAGTACAGCGATGAACCATCCGATCGCAGCACAACCAGAACACGGTACTCGTCCTCGGTACCCAGAATTTCATCCAGGTCAATGATCACCGGCCCTTCCGGTCGCTCATCCCGCGCCAGCCCTTTTTGGATTAATGCATCCACCAACCGCGCGCCAGATTCCTCAACTTCGCTTTCAAAATACAAGCGATCAAAGGATTCATCTAACTGGGTGTAAATCTGATCAAACCCTTCTAACGACCATTGGCGAGTTTTTTGCCACAGCGCGATAATCTCAGGGTCGCGCTGATTCCAGCGGGCATACAGGGCTCGAACCTCAGCTTCGTTTTCAGGGTCCTGGAAGAGCTGATCCGCCTCGGCATAAATTGCATTCATCCAATGGGTGCGGTCCTCATCCGGGGTTTCGCCGGCGTGGTTCTTCATGTAATTCCACATCCATTTGATCACGTGCAGCCCAATATCACCCAGGTAGTTGGCGCGAATCACTTCGTATCCAGCTCCCTCTAAAATTCGGCAAACACTGCCCCCCAAGATCACGTTTCTCAGATGCCCCACATGAAAGGCCTTGTGCGTATTGGGCTGGGAATATTCCACCATAACCGTTTTATCCCGACCCGGGTGACGGCCATAATCTGCGCCCTGCTCCAGGACCGTGTCAATCACCCGCTGAGCATAAGTTGCGGTGGAAAAAAACAGGTTCAGATACCCCTTAACAGCTTCAACATGTGAAAATCCGCCCAGGTCGTCCCCTAAATAGGCTTGAATACCCTCAGCCAGTTCTTGCGCCCGTTGAGGGACACTTATCTTTTTTCCCAACCGTGCCTCAGCCGCAGCCAATGGAAACAAAGGCACAGCTAAGCCCCACTCACCGCTGAAGGGAATTTGCCTGAATTCCAGGTTGCAATCATCAATTCCCTCAGATTGTAAGTACGTCTTTATTTTTAATTCAACCAATGATTTTTCTTGATCAAACATGGGCTCTATGATTTATAAATAGCACGTCTTTGACAGTAGATATTATATCACCAGCCTCAAAGAACAAAGCGTGATCTCTACATATCCTCACTGTTCAGGTTTAACGGTGCACAGATTGCGTATTTCTACCTTGGTGCTTATTTTTTTCGCCGTCTGCCTGCGTTAGCGTTTGACAGTCCTGCCGAGGGGCTATTTACCGCCCTCCAGCTTTTATAAGCACAAAGCGGGAGCAAGATGTGCTCCCGCTGCAAAGCAACTGGTCGACAGGGAATTAATAGGTTGGCATTAATCCATGCTGTTAAGTCGCTGCATCAGCCGACTTTTCTGGCGGGCAGCTTTATTTTTATGGAAAACGCCTTTTGCCGCGGCTTTATCCAGGGCCCTTGTGGCAACCAGGGTTGCCTCGCGAGCGTCGTCCACATTGCCCTGCTCTATAGCCAATCTGGCTTTCTTCAGGGCGGTCCGGGCACTTCCCCGGTAAACACGATTATGGTCGCGTCGCTTTTTGTTTTGACGATTGCGCTTGATTTGCGATTTAATATTTGCCAAGGTCTAACCTCCAATAACTTTCTGGATTTCTATCAAATTTTCACGAGTGTAAATTCTACCTGAAGCAAGCGTATTTGTCCAGCCATTTTTCCGGGTTTCACCCTTCTTTTTGAATTGTTTCCATATATTCACGAATCTTTGGGATGGCTGTCAACTTCTCATAAAAGAAATTGTTCACCACGTTAATCACTTCATCCCGGGCGGCCTCTGCCTCGGCATTCAGTGCATCGTAGGTCTCCATATTTTTAATTGCATCCCTGAAGCGCAAAATACGCCTGACAATTTCAGCTTCCCGGGTATCTTCCATCACTCGGATTACTTCCATCATCAATTCCTCAGCCTGACGAATCAACTGTTCGGTTTTAAACGGTGCATTGGCGGCAATGGCATCATCCACCGTGCGGATTAACGACCACACCTGGTACAGCAAAGATGCCGGCTCATCAAACAGTTCTCGCAGGAAAACCGCTTCAGGATACTGGCCTGTCAACCGGAATATATTGTACATACGCTTAGCGGCCTTCCCGTAATTGACCTGCTTGGTAATATATTTTTTAACCTCACCTTCCAGCGCAGCCACATATTCATCCAGCGCATCAGCGCTGACGTGTTGGGCCAGCTTGGAGAAGATCGGCACAGATTCAGCCTGCAGGTAGATTTCCTGGAAATAAGGGTCCAAATACCCGTCCAGGGGCGTAATCGAGCCGTCAGGCGCCTCCCAGGTCACGTCCAGCATATTGCTGGCGTTTGCCAGCGCGCCGTTAATCGGGTCAGCCACCACCCAATCCAGCTTGCACCAGCCGGGGTCCTGGGCAGCCTGTTCCCACAAGATTTCAAACGGCTGACCGTCCGGTGTAAAACCCACCTTTTTCCCGGCTTCAATTTCATCTGGTTCCCAGGAGATCGGGCTGTCGGTCCGGTATGTGCGCTTGCCTTTGATAAAATCTGCCGGGTACGAACCCATCTTCACCTCGATCAACTGGTAAGTCGCTCCCTGCGCCGTGGAGAGCGCCTTTTCGCGCATAATCTCCGCCAGAATCTGGCAGGCTTCTTCTTTTGTCTGAGCGATGATGTTCACCCGTTCAAAATAATCGGCATCGCCCGGAAAACGTTGAATTTTCGATTGTGCCGATGACCCCGAAAGCGCCAGCGCAGTCTCCACCCGGCCCGGTTCATCGTAAAATTCAACTAGGTTGCCAATCTTGCGGAAATATTCCAGCCGTTCGGGGCTGAAATCCAGCATGGCCACGTTCTGGCCAAACACGCCAGTCCGCTCCCAAAAGACGATATCTTCGTCGCTTTCTTTTGCCTTCTGGATCGCCGCCAACCATTCCAGGGCTTCTTCTTCATCCATTTCAACATTCAGTCGGCTGGCCGAGTCGATGACATCCTGTATATCTTTGTTTGAAAACTGGTTACTCAAAAGTTCACCTCCAACATCCGTCGTTTATTTTCATCATACACAATTTTGACCTGAGTTGTCAAGTATTTTATCGTTGTCTTTTTACCGGTATTTCAGCAATAATGTCCCCTTTCGTCACACTTAATCGTATAATGAGATTCCAATCAAAATTGACCAGGTCAGCCGGATGGACGCGGGCGCATGGCGCCCGAGGAAAGTCCGCACACCACAGGGCAGCATGCCGGGTAACGCCCGGAAGCACGTAAGTGTTTGGAACAGGGCCACAGAGAGCATACCGCTCACTTAAGGTGAGCAAGGGTGAAAGGGTGGTGTAAGAGACCACCGGCGGGGTCAGCAATGTCCTCGGCCAGGCAACCCCCATGCGGTGCAAGGTCAAGCAGGAGAGAAGCCCGTTTCGGGCGGGAGCAGCCCGACTCCCAAGCATCTCCGGGTAGATCGCACGAGCTGACGGGTGACCGTCAGCCCAGATAGATGTCCATCCAGGCGGGTTTCCCGCCGGACAGAATGCGGCTTACAGGCTGGCCTGGTCTTTTGTTTGGTAAATCCCCGACTAATTTCTTTGAATTGTCCCCGCCGTCCTCATGGAGCACTTTGCAAGCAAACCAGCAGTGCCTTCAAGCGGCCTTCCGGAGCTCTGGGGATGATCGCCAGCACGTACTGTTTGCTGGCTACGAGCTCATCAGCACTGATCTGCAGCGTGTGCACGCCCTCGGGTACCTGACTCTGCAACAGGTAGCCGATCCCTGTGGGATGCAACACCAGCAGTTCTTTCAGGAATGCCACCGTTGAATAGGTCTGCGTGGCGCTCGGGATGGGCGCATCGTGTAGAAATGCACGTTTGAAGAGGAGCGCAAGCTCATGCCCGGCAGGGTAAGTCAGCGGTTTGATGGGCGCTGCTCCCCCAACCTGCCCGGTCCTGGCGTCAGGGACATCAGCCCAGTCGTTGATCTCCCCGGCGTAGATCGCTTGCAGGTTATCCAGGCTAAGCGCGGTGACCGGCACATCTGCACCTGCAACAATGACGATTTCCTCAACACCCATCACCGCCACATAGGGGTCGTCTTCCAGACGTTCCCCCAGTCGCAATATCAAATCGCTGTCCGCCAGCGATAAATCCGCCGGGGATTGCACCTGCGTATAGATGCCAAAATCAGAGATGTTCTGTGCGCAGTCGGCCAGGCGCGTCGTCCAGTGTTCCATTGCCGGGGTAATTTGCAATGTGATCACCTCGGGCTGGGGCTCTCCCTCCCAATCAGACGGTGCTGAGACACAGGCCGTTAATAAAAACGCCAACACCAGGCTGAATAAAATCAATCTTACCGGTTTCATCGAGTTACCGCAGCACCCAAAGGACAATCGTGATCGTTCCCAGCAGGCAGCAATATGCAGAAAAATATATCAGTGAGTTTTTTGCAAGGAATTTTAACAGCCAGCGAATAGCGATATAACCCACCACCATTGCGGTTAGAAAACCAATCGCCATGATCGGTAAAAAGTTCCCCAAATCCGGCACCTCCCTCACCAGCTTATAGGCAGAAAGTCCGCCCGCTGCCAGCATAATCGGGATGGACATCAAAAACGAGAACTTGCCAGCCACTTCTCGGCGCAAATGCCACAGCATCCCTCCGGAAATCGTTGAACCGGAGCGAGAAATTCCGGGAAACAGGGCAAACATTTGCATCCAGCCCATCGTCAATGCGGTCAGGAAGGAAATATCGTTTGAATCGCCGATCTTCTGGCTCACCTTTTCAGCCAGGAGCATCAGCCCAGCCGTCACCAACAAACCAATTCCGGCAACCAGGGGTGAGGAGAAAGCCTTCTCGACTACGTAGGAAAATAACAGCCCTGCTAATCCAGCCGGAATTGTTGCCACAATCAGCAGCCACCCCATCCGGGCAGCATGCGTGGCAAAGAGCTTGCCCGCCAATAACTGCTTGAAAAAGTCAAACAGGATGCTTACCAGGTCTTTCCAAAAGGAAAAAATTCCCGCCACCAGCGTGCCAATTTGCACCAAAACATTGAAAATAAACGCCTCTTTTGCTGGTAGCTGCCAGTTGAAAAAATAAGGCAAAATCACCAGGTGACCGGAGCTCGAGATGGGCAGAAATTCGGTGATACCTTGGATGATCCCTAAGATAATGGCCTGGATGATAGACATAGGCTGCTCCCGTTCTATGACTTCAAATTCGATAGATAAGCCCTGGCAAAGCTGGTAAAGTTTCCCGCAATGATCGCCTCTCGCAATCGGGCTGTCAGATTCAACAACGTGTGAATGTTGTGAATTGAAAGCAGTGTGCCCGAGAGCATTTCGCGGGCCTGAATCAGGTGGCGAATATATGCTCGTGAATGCGTTTGGCAAGTGTAGCAGGTACAGGTTTCGCTGATCGGGCGCTCATCGCGGGCATATTGAGCATTCATCACGTTCACGCGTCCGGTATCGGTCATAGCGGCATGGTGCCGGGCCAGCCGGGTTGGCAGTACACAATCGAAAATATCAATTCCCAGATCCACGCATTCCACCAAATCCTGCGGCGTTCCCACCCCCATCAAATAGCGAGGTTTGTCCTGTGGCAAAATCGCATTAACCACGTCAATCATTGCGTGCATCTCAGGTTTGGTTTCACCCACCGAAAGTCCACCGATGGCATTGCCCGGCAGGTTCAAATCTGCAATAAACGCTGCTGATGCAGCGCGCAAATCAGGGAAAACGCCGCCCTGGACAATTCCAAATAAGGCCTGATCTTCTCGCGTCTTGGCTGCCAGGCAACGCTCCGCCCAGCGATGGGTGCGTTCCATGGCGCTCAGATTGTAAGCGCGATCGTAAGGTTCCGCACATTCATCAAAGGCCATAATCACGTCCGCTCCGAGGTTCTCCTGGACCGCAATAGATGTCTCCGGTGTGAAACGATGCGTTGAACCATCGATATGGCTTTTAAAGATCACCCCATCCTCATCAACCTGACGTGTATTCGCCAGTGAAAACACCTGAAAGCCCCCTGAATCCGTTAAAATCGGGCCGTCCCAGGCCATGAACTTGTGCAATCCGCCCATTCCAGCAACCAGCGCATCGCCTGGCCGCAAGTAAAGATGATACGTATTGGCCAGGATGAGTTTTGCGTCCAGTTCGACCAGATGGCGTTGCGTCAACGATTTGACGGTGCCCTGGGTGCCCACTGGCGCAAAAATCGGCGTGGGAATGTCACCATGCGGGGTATGAAACACACCTGCACGGGCCCCCCCATCCTGGGCCAGCAGTTCGAAGGTGAAAAGGGCTGGTTTTATTTCGGGTGTTTGCATTGGTTTCGGTCTTAAACTTAATCTTGATTGATGATTATACCTTAGGATCTCTATGGCTCGTGGGGTCATTCAGTTTCGGCAACCTTCGGCTAAATAGCCACTTGCCCGACCTTTAAGAGCCGGCTATACTAATTCTGATGAACACATTTAATGCGAATTGGCTGCGAGTTGAACTGCACCTGCACACAGCTGCCTCGGCAGACAGCCTGGTCACGCCTCAAAACCTGGTTAAACATTGTCAACAGGTTGGCATCAATCGAGTGGCCATCACAGACCATAATTGTATTAAGGGTGCGTTGGCCGCCCATGCACTGGCGCCAGAATTGGTTATTGTCGGGGAAGAAATCGAAACCACTCAGGGCGAGCTTCTCGGTTATTTTATGACCGAGCCTATCCCCCCGGGGCTTGAACCCATGCAAGTTATCCAGCGCCTGCGCGATCAAGGCGCGCTGATCAGCGTTTCTCATCCTTTTGACCGTATCCGCAGCGCTCAATGGACCGAAGCACAGCTTTTAGCCATCACACCCCATGTGGATGCAATTGAAATTTTCAACGCTCGCTGCCTGTCCAATCATCCCAATCAGCAGGCTGCCGCCTTTGCCCAGGCCCATGGTTTACCTGGCACAGTCGGCTCCGACGCGCACAGTTTGGTTGAAGTTGGGCGCGCAACGTTGCTGATGCCCCCTTTTGAAGGTGCAGCCGAATTTCTTTTAGCCCTAAAACATGCCCAACCCCAAACTCGCCTTTCCCCAGCCCATGTACATTTTTACTCAACCTATGCAAAATTAGTGAAAAGGCTGAAAAAGTAATTTTAGCCTGTTTCCCCATGAACGCTTTTTATAAAGAAAAACAAGCTAACTGGAGTAACACTTAAGCATCGGCAGCAAATGTTTCCCCTTCTCCTTATGGTTGGATTTTAATTGTTAGATATTTCCATTGCTCATCAGTGTAAAAATAAATCTTGTAGATGTTTATTAATTTGACAAACTTGATCATATTTGTTATAATTTCAGTACAAATATATTAGCAGAAACATTTAGAGTTAGGAGAAAATTATGATTAAAAAATCTGCTAGAAATATCCAAATATTAATATCATTGTTGTTGGTGTTAGGTGCTCTGTTTGTATTTCGACAAAACGTGGCTGCACAAGGGTCCGGAGCGATCTGGACTACCAACGAAACTTGTGGTAACCCACAAAATGTCAACCATTATTCAACAGGGGATGCTGTGTATATTAATGGGGCAGGCTTTAAATCCGGCAAATATAACTGGACCATTACCGGGCAGCCTGGAGGTGCATCCAACCATCCTGGCATCATTGTTGCCAGTGGCAGCTTTACTGTAGATGAGTCAGGCTCTTTTTGTTTTCTTGCTTATATAATTGGGCAGGAAGATGGTGGTGTATATAAGGCTACGTTTGGCAATAAAAAGGATAACTATAGTGTGAATCAAATCACACCTGATCCAGATCCTGATCCCGATCCAAAGGGTGACCCAGATCCACATGGAGACCTAGACCCTGATCCCGATCCAAAGGGTGATCCAGATCCACATGGAGACCCAGATCCTGATCCCGATCCAAAGGGTGACCCAGATCCACATGGAGACCCAGACCCTGATCCCGATCCAAAGGGTGACCCAGATCCGCTTGAGGAGCCAGACCCAGCCTCGGAACCAGATCCAGTGCAAGGATCGGCGCCTGTGTTAGCTCAATCAGTTCCTGCACCGGTTATCGCCCCAGTCACCGGGCCCGCGTCATCACCCACAGGTTTGATCCTCTCAGCAGTGTCTATGTTTGGCCTTTCGGGTCTCTCACTCGGTATCTGGTTAAAACGACGCAAATAATAAACGAAATTTAGATTAAATGACTTAAACAATAAATAAAACAGGAGGCGTTATGTGAAAACGCCTCCTGTTTCTCGTAAAGACCGATAAAATTTCTACCAGCATCTTTACATAACTCACAAATAATGTTAAAAGTGCACTTTTATGTTAAACAAAAAGGATAACTCAATACTTTTCCTGGTTCTTGGCATCGTCCTGGCTGTTATTGGTGTAATTCTGACCGCCCTGTTGATTATCCAGTATGGGCCAAAAAGATCGCCAGCAACAGTCTCCGAAGAGCTAATTGAGTTATTTCAGACAACACCTTCCCACACAGCAACACAGGCGCTTCAACACATTTCAAATTCAACGCCAATTTCACCTTCAGCAACCCCTTCCGACCTACCGACCCCATCTCAAACACCAGAATGGATGGTCTATGAGGCAATTGATCTTCGCGATCAACCCATTGACGCTTTGCTCACTATGCGCTGTAATGATGACCAAGTCTATCTGCCTCCATTTAATGTCGTCCCATATTCACCAGAACTTATCGATAGCGGCATCTTTTACAGCGTTTTAAATTTCTCTATCGCCTGGGAGCATTTGGGCTTTTACGGATTGTGGGTCCACTCAGGACAAACCCAAACTTTAGAAAGCTTGCCGGCTTACCCGCTTCAACTCTATCTCGAAAACGATGCGCGCGGTTACCGAAGAACCCAAGATGATTTTCAACAACATCTCCAGGCTTGTTTGCTTGGCGCTGAACTTCGTCTTCGCCAGGAAGGTACAATTTCTATCAACGAAGTTGTCGCAGCAGTCCGTATCCCCCCAACTGCAGTTGATGAAGTAAGTCGCCATCCTATGGACCTGGTCCCCTATCTGGCTGAGAATTTCCCGGATAGTGGGTTTGATCAAATGCAAGCTCCCGGGTTGATATTTTACTTTTGCGGACGTCAGCTCACCGCTGAAGCCTACAATTCTGAGCTCGATTACTGGACGCAATCTCGCATCATCATCGGCTTTATGCCGGCCGGTTTGGAATAATTTCCATTGCAGGGCAAGATTTAACAAGGCACTTATTCGGACGCGAATGACAGTTCAAGTTATGCTCACGAGAAGGGGCTTACCTGCTCTTTGTGCTTTCATCAATCCAGTCTAAATAAGCTGCAGACCCTAACACGATCGGCAGGCAAAGAATTTCAGAGTTTTCATAGGTGTGCTGTTCAAGCACGGCTGATTCAACCTGTTTGTAAAGAGGCAGCCTGGTTTTTACATGCAATAGCCATTCCTTTTCTTTGTGGAGGCTGTCCTGCCAGTTGAAAAAACTTTCAGTGGGCATTATTTGCACGCAGGCAGCCAACCTCGCGTCCACCAGCATCTGTGCTAAACGTTCAGCCTCTTCCCGGCTGCCTGTCGTTATGGTGATTAAACAATAGTTGTGGGGCATATTTTCCATCCTTTCCTTGCAAGTCGCCCAATTGCTTTCAGCAAAAAAAGCATAACTCACATTCTTTTTTACTCAGGTTCAGTCGTTTACAAGAATTTGCCAGAAGCCTGTACCAGCCTTATAATTAAGATAAGTTTTTTACATGCTCAAGTTTTTTTGAGCAACCAGGGGTGGTTTTTGTCAGGAAGTTGATTAAGAGGTCACGATGCATGCACAAAATCAACCGAAATATCCCGTTTTTGTTATGTGCGGGAGGGATCTGCAGAGGCGGGAATTATTGCAGACGATCGACCCCAAAGAGAAGTATAAATCCAAGGCTTTACTGCCGTTTCTTGGCAAACGTTTGATCGATTGGCAGTTAGAAGCCCTGCAACAGTCTCCGTTTATTGAGGGGCTTTACTTGATTGGATTATCTGAACTGGATATCAGCTTTGACTTTCCTGTTCACTATGTCCCGGTTAAAACGACAGCAGCATTTGCTGACAAGCTCACCGCCGGCATTGATTATCTCAACGCAATTGGCAAGAGCCCAGAGCTGGTAATCATCAGCTCATCCGATGCTCCTGGCATCCAAACAGCCCACATCAACCAATTTTTCAAGGGTCTTCAGGCGTTGCCAGGCAGTGAATTCGTGCTCTCGGTGGTTCCTGAAGATGTGATTGAGGCTGTCTTTCCCGGTTCACGCCGGGTAGTGCTGCGTTTTAGCGACCACCAGCTTGTCCCCGGCGAGCTGTACGCATTAAGCCCACGCGCGATTCGAACAGGGCAAGAAATTATTGCCGGGATCAGCACCCGTCGCCGACAGATCAACCGCCGGGCACACAACATCAACGCCATGCCGGTGATTCGCTTGCTGGCTAAAAAACCGCTCATGTGGGGGATTATCATTAAATACCTGCTCGGACTGGCGACGATGTCCGATGCAGAACGGGTTTTCTCAAAGACCTTTGATGCTCAAACCCGGGGTGTGATCGTCGCAGATGCCGGTTTTGGCATGGACATCGACCTTCCCGAAGATTACGAGCGCCTGAAAGCTTATGTGCGGGCTCAATTAAGTGATACGGGGTAATTAAGAAATAGGTTAAGGTCACTGTCTGTGGTTGGCAGATGGCGTCCATCCATGCTGAACCACCTTTCCCTTTGTTATCGGTCTCCATTCACGGTTCAGTTTTCACCACACAGCTTCAAGCTGCCAACATGAAGAATTCATCGCTCAACTTACTATATATTCCAATTAGAGGGTGATGAATGAGTTTTTACAAGGTACAGACCTTATTGCTACTGCTTTAATACATATTGTGGTCAACTCCATTAGTATGTGCTTTTTCAAGTCTTTTATTCGCCTGCCAAGAGGAGAAAACCAACTCAATTCCACCAGTCAAACAAGATGCCCATAAGTACAATTATTGTCTGATACGTAGTTTTCCTTAACATCAAAACATACAACCACAATTTGATCTTATGATATTATAAGCAAGACTCTAAGGAATTAAAGTTCAAAGCAGTACAAAGAAGTAGTTTTAACAGGTAAACTAAGCATACTTTCATTCAGCTTAACCAAAAGTGAAAGAAAGAGAACCATTTTAAGCCAAACTTTATTTTAAGGAGAAAACATTATGAAAAAAGTAGCATTAGTTATGGCCTTTTTGTTAATTTTCACACTAACTGCTTGTAGTAGTAAAACAGAGGCTAGTGAACCCAAAGAGACAAAAGACAACTCGGGTGGTAACGGCTTTGTCTATGAGCCTAAAATGCCAGTACCAAAAGACCTACCAGTCTACCCAGGAGCTGTTCTTTGGAGTGAGGTGGAGGGAGCTTGGGAAGGTGCAGATAGTGGAAATTGGATGTGGCTTTACAATTCAGAGGGAAGCGGAAACGAGATTGTTGAGTTTTTCAAGACCGAACTGGAAGCCATGGGATTTGAAATTGGCACAGCACATGCGACACAAGAAGAGTTTGGTGTTTCTGATGTAGATTTTATTGTGGCTGTCGGCTTTTTAGATGACGGAATATCTGACCCTACCCCTGATACTCCTGGGCGTGGCTATATGATAACATTAAATCTTGAAGCATGGGAAAACCGATCAGCAAAAGCACCAGTAGAACCTGAAAACCCTGATCCTGGCTATGTATATGAACCCGGAAGAGCTATACCAGAAGGCTTACCTGTTTATCCAGGTGCGGTTTTGACCTTTGATACAGAAGTATGGTCGGCCGAGGGAACAGCTTGGATGTGGATGTATGAGGGGGCTGGTAGTGCGAAGGAGATTCTTGAGTTTTTTCAAGCTGAATTTGAAAAGTTGGGCTTTGAAATTGAGGAAACATTTGCAGACGACTTCGAGGTTTTTCTTCATGACACAACGGAAACAGTACATCTTGGATGGTCGGCTGACGAAAGTGATGACCTGAGTCGGCTTGGCTATATGATTACAGTCAACCTTGATGGATGGGATAACCGATAATTTGTAAAGATAGACAAAGAAAGGAAAGCCTCTCTATTCTTTGTTGAGACTAAATAGCCCAAATTAGAGGGTGGTCACTAGACTCTCGCATCATATAGTAATTGACACTTAATGATTAGCATATATTGTGGTTGATTCTCACAATATATGCTTTTTATAATGACAATTTGGTGGTTTAAATGGAGGGATTGAAAATCATAACATCTTTAAGCTAATCATTACACGATAAAACCATCATAAAGAATCGAAAATATCAAGCAGAGACGGGCGATATTTGCACTAAATACCCGTGTAATAGCCATATGTGGGCGTTCCAGCTATCACCCGTTGTATGGAATATAGGCTCAACTTACCCCCGTTACAGCCTATCTTCACCATAAGGGGTATAATCCGATGGCTAAAAATATCGAATTGATTTTGAGAAGTTTATTAAAATGTTAGAAAAACTTACAGGAATCCTTCAACGCTTTGAAGACATTGAAAAACAGTTGGCTGTAGTGGGCGATGACTATACCACTGCAATAGAGCTCTCTAAAGAACGGTCTGATCTGGAGCCGCTGGTCACGCAGGCACGCGATTATCAACAAACCTTGGCGCGCATCGATGAAACCAAAACCCTGCTGGAAGCTGACGATGAAGAATTGCGCAGCCTGGCAGAATTAGAACTCGATACGCTCAGGGAGAAGTGCAACCAGCTTGAAGCCAGGCTAAAAAGCTTGCTCGTTCCTAAAGACCCACGCGATCAGCGCAACGTTATCATGGAAATTCGTGCCGGCGCTGGCGGTGACGAGGCCGGCCTATTTGCCGCGGACCTCTTCCGGATGTATTCCCGCTATGCTGAACGACAGAACTGGCACAGCGAGATCCTTTCCCTGCATGAAACCGGCATCGGCGGGATCAAAGAGGTCAGTTTTATAATCAAAGGCAAGGGCGTTTTTTCGCGCTTGAAATTCGAGTCGGGCGTTCACCGCGTCCAACGGGTTCCTGAAACCGAGTCTCAGGGGCGGATACACACCTCTACAGTTACCGTTGCTGTATTGGCCGAAGTCGACGACGTCGAAATCAACATTCCAGATTCAGATATCAACATCGACGTTTTCAAATCCGCAGGCGCTGGTGGTCAAAACGTACAGAAAAATGCCACAGCAGTCCGCATCACCCACCTGCCCACGGGTATGGTTGTCGCCTGCCAGGATGAACGCTCGCAGCTTCAAAATAAAACTCGGGCAATGAGTATCCTCAAAGCACGCTTATTTGAAATCGAAGAACAAAAAAAGCAAGCGCAAGAAGCCGCCACCCGTCGCTCGCAAATCGGCACCGGTGAACGTTCTGAGAAAATCCGCACTTACAACTTCCCGCAGAGCCGTGTCACGGATCATCGCATCAACCTGTCATCCTACGATCTGGGCGGCGTTTTAGATGGCGATATCGACGCGTTTATCAACGAGCTCACGCTCGTAGACGAGGCTGAAAAACTGACCCTGGTGGAGGAGTAACCCCATCAACCTGCTGGAGACTCGGAAATTTCTCAAGGAAAAACTGGCATTGGCCGGTTGCGATTCTCCCGGTCTGGTCAGCCTGGTTTTACTGGAGCATACCCTCCAGCAGCCCAAGAGCTGGCTGCTCAGTCATTCCGAGTACAAACTCACACCCCAGCAACGAAACGCCTTACAAGAAAGCACACAACACTATCTCCAGGGTACCCCGCTGCCCTATATCCTGGGTACTTGGGAATTCTTCGGGCGCAGCTTTATCGTCACACCCGACGTCCTCATCCCCCGACCTGAAACCGAAATCCTGGTCGAGCTGGCTCTGGAGCATACTCGCGCCTTGCAATCGCCGCTCGTCGTCGACGTCGGTACCGGCTCTGGCTGTATCGCCATCAGCCTGGCCGCAGCGCAGGATACGGCAACCGTTTTGGGGGTGGACCTTTCCTTGCGGGCTCTGCAAATTGCCCGACGGAATGCCCAGCGCTGGGATCAGTCCCGGGTGCACTTTCTCCAGGCCGATTTGCTGTCGCCGTCGCCGGTCAAATTTGATTTAATTTGTGCCAACCTGCCCTACATCCCCACCCAGGCCCTGGCTGGCTTGTCCGTATCCCGCTGGGAACCGCAGTTAGCCCTGGATGGCGGGGCTACCGGTTTAGAAAGCATTCACCGCCTATTGGCACAAGCCCAATCCCGGTTAAGCCCAAACAGTGTGATCCTGCTTGAAATTGAATCCACCCACGGCACTGACGCCCTAGATGCCGCCCAGGAGTTTTTTCCCCACGCACGCCATCGTTTGGTGCGCGATCTGGCCGGACACAACCGCATTTTAGAAATCCACACAGCCGATGCAGGCAACCCACAAGATGGGGCACTAAACAATGGTTGATACTCGCATCCTCACCGTTGATGACCCCCAGGCCATAGCCGCCGCAAAACAGACCATTGACCAGGGCGGTGTCATCGCTTTTCCCACTGACACCATCTACGGTGTGGCGGTTGACGCCTTCAACTCGCAAGCCATCAAAGCGCTTTATGCTGCCAAACAGCGACCAGATGAAAAAGCCCTGCCCGTTTTAATCGGTGATGCTCACCAGCTAACACAGCTTATACAGCATACCGATCAACGCCTGCACCGCATTGCCGCTGCATTCTGGCCCGGTCCATTAACCCTAATCCTCCCCAAAAAAATCGGGGTTCCCGCCGAACTTTCGCCTTACCCTACCATCGGTGTCCGTATGCCAAACCTGGTATTTACCCTGGCCTTGCTGCGAGAAACTGGCCCACTGGCTACCACCTCAGCAAACCTTTCCAGGGGCCCCAATCCAGTTGATGCTGCCAGTGTCATCAGCCAATTGGGCGAGCATATTGACTTGCTCCTGGATGGCGGGTCCACACCCGGTCCAACTGCGTCGACAGTCGCAGACCTCACCGGTCCGGTTATTCAAATCTTACGCGCTGGGCCAATCTCTCTTGCCGAATTACAGTCCATCGCTGATCCAGGCTAGGCCTTCTTTTTACCTGCACCCCGGTCGTTCTTGATCTTCATCAATTTATTGTCATTCAACCGGTTCACGGGGAATTGACGATCCCGGTAGGTCTGGCAATTCACCCTCCTGTGGTAGCTCCTCCTTAGATGGGTCCGGAGGCGATTCCAGCAGTACATCCGGGATTTCCGTTTCAATCTGGCGAACCCGCGGGTTGAGATACGCTGCCGCACTGGCGGCCATCAAGACGAAACCACTGCAAATCATCATCAACCCAATGCCGCGTCCACTTCCAACCCCAATCCATCGACCGATGAAGGTGTCTGCCAGCGCACCGCCCTCAACCAGCCAGGGGTTAAAAGCCTGATCGGCCAGAACACCGCTGAGAATATATGCCAGGGGCATCATCGAAAGCGAGATCATATTGCGTGTGGCAAAAACTCGCCCCTGAACCTCTGGGGCAACCTTTTTAGCAAAGATCGCGGAGCTGGGCCCCGTGGAAAAGGGGATGAAAAACATCAATATAAAGAGTCCAGCGCTAACGAAAATCAGTGAGGGTTGCCATCCCGCCACACAAAAGCCAACCGAGGCCAGGGCGATGAACCCAATCACGGCTCCGATTAAATTCTTTTTCGGTCCGCCCCAGATGCTCATCAGAAGGCTCCCGGCCAGCATACCAACCCCTGCCACAGTTTGAGCGGTGCCAAATTGAGTTGCAGTGCCAAATGAAAGCACCAATGGGCCAATCATTGCGCTGGATAAGTTGGCTGTAAAGTTCACGACCGCAAAATAAAACAACAACCCCAGCAACCCTTTTCGTTCGGCCAGGTATTCCCAGCCAAAAATCACGTCTTTGATGATCGCATGCTTATCGTCAGGGTCAAAGTCTTTTCTTTCAGGCTGGGGGATCTTCACAATCACCAGGGTCAAAATCGCAAACAGGTAGGTCACCACATCAATTAAGATGATCGCTTTCATACCGACACTTGTAACCAGGATGCCAGCTAGGAGCGGGGTCAGAATCGATTCGATAGCGCTGCCCATCTGCACCATGCTGTTAGCCCGCGAAAGCTGGTCTTTTGGCACCAGCATCACAATTGACGCCGAATACGCCGGCTGTTGAAATGCAGCAAAAATCGAACCCAGAAAGCTGATCAGGTAAACCGTCCAAACTTCCATCCGCCCTGACAGCAAAAAAATGGCGGTTGCAAAGGTGATGACACCCGAAAGTGAATCTGAAATCAGCATGATCTTTTTGCGATTCCATCGGTCTGAAAGCGCACCTGCCACAGGCGATAAAATCACCCGTGGCAAAATTGCAAACAAACCTGTAAGCGCAAAGGGTGTGGCCTGTCCAGTTTGTTCAAAGATCCATACCGCCAGCGCAAAGCCGATCAATCCCGAGCCGATCATCGAACCGAGCTGTCCCAGCCAGATGATAAAAAAAGTTTTCATCCCCTGTGTAGATTTGTGCATCGTTTTCCTTTACATTGTGTCCGCAATGACCTTCCCACAAAGAGCTTGTGGGAGGGAACTCAACCAAAACTCATTCATGTCGATCACACGCCGGGCAATTATTTGGATTTCCAAAAGTTCAGCAGTCAGCCATTACCGATTAAATTATTTGATACAACGCATCAAGTTTAATATCGCATGGCACGCCTGTCAAACAATTTGAGCGATCGCTGGAATTAAAAACACTCCTTTGTGAAAGGAGTGTTTTTATGTAAGATTCTTACCAGGATGAACAGCCTATTTATCCTGACCGGGTACATCTTCGGGCTGCGTGAGTGTTTCCAGCTCAGCTTTGGCAGCCTTCTTTTGTGCTCTGCGTTTGAGGAAATACCGCACCAGGAAGTACACCACAATACCCAGCGGGATCAGGAAGGGCAAGCAAAAAATGCCAAACCAGATTAATGAATCCACAACGCTTTGCCCAACTTCAATCAGCGCTTCAACAGCAGCTTTGACTGTCCCTTTGGGCTCCCAACCGACGATCTCAATCGGTTGTAATGAGCGTTTGGCAATGATGTCCACTGAAAGTGCCGAAAGGGCCGCAGATTCTTCTAGGTAGCGCATCCGACCTTTGACAATTTCAATTTCTCCCCGGTAATAGGTGAGCTCGCCGAAGATATCCACCACGTCCTGCGGATCCTTAGCCTCTTCCATTAACTCAGCCAGCGCTTTTTCAGCCGCCTCCAGATTACGCAACCGGGATTCGAGGTCTGTGAATTCAGCGGTCACATCCTGGCCGGAGATATTCTCTGAAATAATGTCTTCACGTGGGTTAGGTGTTAGGTCTTTGATTGAATCCATAATCGAATTCAAACGGCCTGCGGGTACCCGTACCATAATACTGGCTGTCGGCAAGCTACCCCGATCTGTGTTCGTTTTATACAGGTTGGAAGAGACCACAAAGCCACCGGATTGCTCGGCTATATCAATAATTTTCTGCATTGTTATTTCCGGGTCTTCAACCGAAATTCGCATATCGGCGTTATAGATCACCATACGCTCGATTGCTTTTGCTGATTCGCCCAGCCCCGAAACAAGGCTGCTCTCTTCTTCAAAAGCAAAGTCCGCTTGAACTCCCATTTCATAACTTTCAGCCATTGGTGCATCCGGCACCCTCCACATTTCATCGCTCGCGGCCGATTTAGGAGCGCAGGCTCCAGCCAATAAGCTGACCCCAAGAAAGACAATTATTAACCATACTCGTTTTGTATGCATCAGATTCTCCTCACTCTCTTGATTCATTATCATTATACATATATTTTATTAACGTCCAAGTTGGAAAAATAGTTCCCAAGTCATAAGTGGTGTTGCAGAGCAAAGGTTTTACCAACCCTTTGCCAAACGTTCAGCATGCAAAGCTGGTAAACCTGCCGACCTTATCCGCGTTTGAACCCGCTTAATATCATAGGCAACTCGCTGGAATGTCCAGCTCACATCGCTATCATCATAGATCATATAGGCAGGACGAGGGTCTCGATCACGCGGTTGCCCAACCGACCCGGGATTGATGATACATTTATTCGTCAGAGAAAATGGTTCACCTTCAACCATCGAGCGATATCGAATGGAAGCCAGGTCCACATCAATTAATGAAAAAATACCTGGCACATGGGTATGCCCAACCAGGCAAAATTTCGTCTCAAAGTAAAGCATGTTCTGACGGGCAGTCTCCCGATTCAGAAGGTATTCCCATACCGGGTTGCGCGGGCTGCCATGCACAAGCGTAAATTCATCAACTTCCACACGCTCGGGCAATGCTGATAACCACTGCTTTTTCTCATCCGTTAATTGTGTTCGCAACCATTCCAATGAAGCACGCGCTGCATCATTAAATGTCTCTACCGGGATTTCATCTAAAATTGCTGCATCATGGTTGCCCTTAATACAAACCAGCCCGGGTAAACAATCGATTATCTCAATACATTCATTAGGGTCAGGGCCGTAACCAACAATATCACCCAAACACCAAACCTGCGAAATTTCACCTGCATCTGCCAGCACCGCTTGTAACGCGGGTAAATTAGCGTGCACATCAGCGATAATCAGGGTTCGCATGCCTTAGGGCATAAAGAAGGTGAAAGCCCAGTTACCATCATCTGCGGTTACTGCTGAGTAAGATCCCATAACCACCACCCAGGTATTGCCCGGCTTCAGCCTGAAAACTTCACCTGAGGTATCGAAAAATTGAATGGGCTGGTTCCGGTTGGGGGTTTTCCAGGTAATGTCGTAAGCCAAACCGTCACGGAAGACAACCGCCCGTTTTCCATCATAGTTGTCCCAAATAGCCATATCGTGCAGGGTGGGAGCAATTTCATCGTAGTTAGCAAAGATCACTACCACATTTGCAAAAGCCAGCTGCTCATCGGTAATTCGGTCTACCAACGGTATCATGTCAATCGCCTGGCCGGTTTCATTATCAGTCCAACGCAGGTAATAACCACTTTCTTTATCGTAACGCCATTCTTCAGGGTTTACAGTAGAGAACATGGTCTTTATTTCCACCGCAGTCTCACCACCCCCTGGCACCTCCGGGTCAAAAGCCATCCCTTCTAAAAGGTAACGTTGTTGAACAACACCCCGCCTGGCAGCAATTTCTGTCAGCGCTGCAGAATCACCAAAAACACTGATGACCTGCATGCGCCCATCATCGCACAGACCAGGACACAATTCTTTGCTGCTAATCATCCGGTTTTCAAGGATTTCAGCAATGTGATCTCGCACGGTGACATAAGCACCTTCCATTCCCAAGATGCCCTCGTAAAGGCTTGTCAGGTAAGGGTCAATCATTCGTCCTGATCGCACCGGCCCGATTGTATCCGCGTCCTGCCCATAATAAAGAGCAATAAAACGGTTGCCCCCCGTACCGATATAATATTCGAATACCATATCTGCAAAGGAAAGCCCGGAGTGAGGCCTGCCAGAAATTGGGTAATTTGCAACCTTAACAAGGATCGGGCGGCGATCCAGAATAGAGGGATCATCTACAACCAGGCCCGTTAATGGGTTCACATTTTCCGGGAAATCCACCGGCCCTGAGGGTTGTACCACGGGCAGGGGTGTTGCTGTGAAAGTTGCCGTAGCAGTGGGCGCAGCCTCAGTTTGCGTGGCAGTTGGCAATTGTTCCTCTACATCTTTTGGCATCGCAGCCAGGGTTTGAGCCGCATAGGTCGCCGCCAATTCAAGGTCAACTGAAGGTTTTCCACTGCAGGCAGCCATCAAGATCAGCATGCTTCCTAAGAGGATCATTTTTAAGTGTGATTTGGTTTTCAACATTCTTTTTACCTCAGGTTTACACTTTATCGTATTTTTAAAACAATAATCAATTATATTCTGTGAATACAAATACGCAAATACGTCTAACAGAAAGAAAATTGCTTTCGTCTACAGCCTGACACGGTCAATAATTTCAGCCACCATGTCATAACGGCTGAAAGGAGGCATGAAATATACACCCTGATAATCGGAACGCAATTCATCAATCAGTTCAACAGCAATATGGGCGCCCTCCTTAGCTGCATCCTCACCAGCCATCGCCATACGTTTCTGAATCTGCTCAGGGATCAAAATGCCAGGCACTTCATTGTGCAAAAAACGTGCATGCCGCTCGGTAACCAGGGGTAAAATACCCACCAGAATAGGGATATCTAGTGGGCCAACTTCTTGTTCATACCGATTTACAAAATTGCGTGCTCTTTGTACATCAAACACCGGTTGGGTCAGGAAAAAATCCACACCAGCATCAATCTTTTTCTTGATAATTCGGATTTCTCGAACCGGGTCATTCGGCGCCAGATCCAGCGCCGCACCAACAAAAAAGGTTGTCGGTTGCCCAATCAGGTAGCCTGAATGATCCACGCCGGCATTAAACTGCTGCTTGATTAAGCCAATTAAGCCTGTGGGCACCAGGTCATAAGAATCACTGGCATCCGGATAATCTCCAATCGCGGTTGGGTCGCCCATAATCACGAATACATTGCGCACGTTCATGGCATGGGCAGCCAGCAAATCGCCCTGCACACGCAGCAAATTGCGGCCTCGGGTTGGGAAATGTAATGTGGTCTCAATCCCAAATTCTGATTGGATCAAATGACACACAGCCCAGGCGCTCATGCGCATGCGCGCCATCGGGCTGTCCGCAACCTCGATAACATCGGCGCCTGCATCTGCCAGTAAGGAAGCCCCAGCCAAAAGTTTATGCGTGGAAAGTCCCCTGGGCGGATCCATCTCAACTGCAATCACGAATTTTCCTGCTTCCAATTTTTGTGCCATTTGCGAACAACTTTCCGCGGGTTCCTGCTCAACCTCAACAACCGCTTCAAAGTCTGAGACAACGCTCACGACCGCGTCCCTGGGTGTGTTTTCCACGGTCTCTGCAATCATCGCGATATGGGCTGGGGTTGTCCCACAGCAACCACCGATGACATCAGCGCCAGCACGCCACAAAGAAAGTGCATAGTCATGGAAGTATTCCGGCCCCGCAGGGTACATAATCCGACCACCCACCTTCTCAGGGAAACCCGCATTCGGCATCACAGAAAAACGCCCGGAGGGTACTGCACTCTTCATCATGCGCAAAATACGTAATAACTGCACCGGACCGCCCGAACAATTCACTCCGATCACATCAACCCCGTACTCATTCAGTTTCTGAGCCACTTCCTGAGGTGTGTTTCCCAACAATGTTCGTCGATCGCGGGTGAAGGTCATCGAAGCAATCACCGCCATGCTGGGGTCCACATGCCGGGCTGCATTAACGGCCTCTCTAACCGCGTAAAGGTCTACCATCGTCTCAATAAGAATCAAATCTACGCCAGCATTAACCAGGACAGAAATTTGTTCCACGTAGACATCAAAGGCTTCCTCAGGCTGAATGCGTCCAAAAGGCGCCAGGGGCACCCTTAACGGCCCTACATCGCCTGCAATCAACACTTCTTTGAAGGACGCCATGACAACACGTTTTAATAAATTAACTGCGGCGGTGTTGATTTCTTCAACCCGGTCAACCAGCCCATGGCGGTCCAATTTGGTGCGATTTGCGCCGTAAGTGTTCGTTTTGATGATCTCTGCACCCGCTTGAATATAATCGCGATGAATCTCTGCCACAATAGCAGGGTGGGTCAGATTCAACGCGTCAAAACAAGCGTCAATTTTCACACCGCGATCATGCAAAAGGGTTCCCATCGCACCGTCAGTAACCAGTGGACGGTCTGCGTTTGCCAATCGGCTTGCAAATTTGTTTTTGGTTTCTGCCATTGCAACCTCTCCTGAGTTTATGCCCGCATCAATTGTTCTACCCGGCTGGTGCCCACATTAAAGTACTTTGCATCTGGGTGATGGACAATAATCGCCGCTGTAGACTGCTCAGGCACCAATTGGTAGGCCGAGGTCAGGTCCATCCCCAGGACCGATTCCACTGGCAAGAGGTCAAACACCTTGCGATGATCCTCAAGCTCGGGAATGGCAGGATAGCCCCAGGAGTAGCGCTTACCCCGCTCGGGCTCCAGACCAAGTTCTCGCCGAATATGTGTATGCAGGTAATCTGCGGTCGCCTCCGCCATCTGTACAGCCAAGCCGTGCAGGAAATAAGCCTCAGCATATTCACCTTCAGCTTCCATCGCAGCGAAACGCCGGGTCGCCTCGTGCCCAACCGTGACCACCTGCAGTGCAACCACATCAATTTTCCCCGTTTCACGCGGAGTAAAATAATCTGCCAGGCACAACGCCTGATCGCCCACTTGTCGGGGAAAGACAAAGCGGGTCAGCTCTTGTCGTTCTCCTTGCGCTATGCTTTGCGGGTCAAAAATCAACAAAGCATCGCCTTCCGCCTGACAGGGCCAATAGCCATAGACGCCCTGGGGTTTCAACCAACCCTCTTGCTGAGCAGATTTTCTCATCCGTATCAAACGTCGATCAAATTCAGCCTTACGCCGCTCCCAGGCTTCGCCATGAGCGTTTTTTGCGCCCCATGAAAGCCGGTAGAGCTCATTAATTGAAAGGTGTTCACCCACCATCGCCAGGGGCATATCCAGAACCGCACGTGGTCCCCAATGCGGGGGTGAGGGTAAGTTCTCCAATACTGCCACACGCCGATCCCGATTCACTTGCGATGGCGCCTTTTTATTCCCCAATTCTCTACCATGCTCAAAATCCGCTGCTTTATGGGTTTTTTCCACCAATTCTGCCCGCTTATCAGCGTTCATCAAAGTATCCATCGTCGCCAGGCCATCAAAAGCATCCTTGCAATAGTAAACCCCAGGCGGATAATAACGGCCCTGTTCTGTTAACAAAATCCGCTTGCCAAATCGGGGGTTAATGGCTGCACCACCAATTAATACCGGTATTTCCAGCCCGCGCCGATCCAGCTCATTGACGATCAGAGGCATCTGTTTGCTGGTGCTGACCAGTAAGGCGCTCAACCCGATAGCATCTGCCTTTTCTTCCACCGCCCGGGAGATGATCGACTCAGCAGGCACCTGTTTTCCCAGGTCAATGACGTTATAACCGTTATTAACGAGGATAGTTTTGGCTAAGTTCTTGCCGATGTCGTGCACATCGCCGTAAACCGTTGCTAAGACCAGCTTGCCCTTGGCAACCCCTGCTTTCTTTTCCAGGAAGTTCTCTAAATAGGTCACCGCAATCTTCATGACCTCGGCACTTTGCAGCACAAAGGGCAAAATCAGTTCGCCGGCGCCAAATTTATCGCCCACATCTTTCATCGCCGGCAAGAGTACGTCATTTAAGACGGTCACAGCCGTCACAGCTTTTGGCGTTTTGGGGTCTCGCTCCAGGATTTCATCAATATCTGTCTCAACTTGCGACTTGTAACGGTGCAGGATGCGCCAGTGTAACCGCTCTTCCGGTGTCAATGTCTCCAGGTCAACTCCCCCCTGATTTTCGTCAACGCCCGTATCCTCAACCGTCTCAAAATACGCAATCAACCGTGTCAGGGCTTCTTCATGTCGATTGAAGATCAAATCCTCAGCCAGCTGCCGTTCCCGGGTTGGAATTTCAGCATAGGGTTTAATGGGCGCTGGGTTAACGATCGCCATATCCAAGCCTGCTTCAACAGCATGATAGAGCATCACACTGTTCAAAACCGCGCGGGCGGGTCGTGAAAGGCCAAACGAAACATTGCTCACACCCAATACAGTCAGCACGCCTGGCAGAGCTTCCTTGACACGCTGAATACCTTCCAGCGTTTCGACCGCTGAATCTCTCAACTCTGGGTCGCCCGTCGCCAGCGTAAAGGTCAACGCGTCGTACACCAGGTCCTCAGGGCGTAAACCATATTCGCCAACAGCTAGATCGTAAATCCGTTTTGCAATCTCCAGTTTTCGCTGCGCAGTTTTGGCCATGCCCTCTTCATCAATGGTTAGTACAATCACAGCGCTGTTAAACCGTTTGGCCAAGGAAAAGATTCTGCCCGCTTTTTCCACCCCCGCTTCAAGGTTCGTTGAGTTAATCAAGCTGCGCCCCGGGTTGGTTTTTAGCGCCGCTTCGATCACCTCTTGCTCTGTTGAATCGATCACCAGCGGTACCGGTACTGCATTGGAGAGTTTTTTAACCAACGTTTGCATCAATTCGGCTTCGTCAGCCCTCTCGGTCAACGCAACGCACAGATCCAGTCCATGAGCGCCACGATCCACCTGCTCGCGCGCGATCTCGATGACCGCGTCAAATTCGCCGTCCATCAGCAACCGCTTGAATTTACGCGATCCCTGGGTATTCAATTGTTCACCAATCAGGAAGGGCGCCGGCACCTGTATCATGCTTACCGCTTGAACCGGTGAGGCCAGTTCAGCACTTGGCGCAGGTACAACGGGCTTAGGTTGGTTGCGATCTAACCTGGCATCGATTAATGCAATATGATCCTCCCGTGTGCCACAACAACCGCCAATCACCCGCACGCCATATTGGTTAACAAATTCCAATAACAAATCAGCAAAGGGTTCTGGCTCCATGGGGTAAACGGCGACCCCATCCACGTTCAGAGGCAAACCAGCATTAGGAATGCAGGAAACAGGAAGCTTAGAGTTTTCCGCCAGGTAACGAATCGGCTCGCGCATATAGTCCGGACCGGTGGAGCAGTTCAGCCCGATCACATCGATTCCCATCCCCTCCAATATCGCCAAAGCCGCGGCAATATCCGTACCCATCAGCATTCGACCGGTGGTATCCAGCGTGATTTGCGCCTGAATGGGCAGCGCCTGCCCAGTTTTTGAAAAAGCCGCCTGAAGGCCGAGGATGACAGCTTTGGCTTCCAAAATGTCCTGTGAGGTTTCAATCAAAAGCAGGTCAACGCCGCCTTCAATCAAACCCACAGCTTGTTCACAAAACACGTCGACCAGGTCATCAAAGCTGATATCCGCCATGGTCGGGTCCTCACTCGAGATCAACTTACCGCTGGGACCAATCGAACCCGCTACAAAGCGCGGTTTTTCCAACGTGGCGTATTCGTCGGCCAATTTGCGCGCCAACCCCGCAGCAGCGCGATTGATCTCCAATACGCGCTCGCCCAATCCAAACTCACCCAGCGTCAGACGATTCGAGCGAAAGGTATCTGTTTCGATCACATCAGCGCCGGCTTCTAAAAAGGCTCGGTGAACTTTTTCAACGACCTGGGGACAGGTGATAACCAGGTAATCATTACAACCTGCGGTGCGCTCACCGCCGAAATCTTCGACGGTCAGGTTTTGCCGATCAAGGTTGGTACCCATGGCGCCATCAAACAAGAGCACACGTTGGTCCAGAGCATCCAAATAACCGTCATTTTTTTTAATAGATTTTTGTTCCAGTGTCATACCTGGTCCTCCCGATGCCGAAGCTGTTAAAATTTACCCAAAAAAACAACAGCCTCTCATTGAAGGTGAGAGGCGATGATCAGTGTGCTTCATTTCACCTCATCTTTCAGAACATCTCAAGTTGATGTCTGCCGGAATTGGCACCTGCGATAGTTTTCGCGGTTGCCGAGGTATCATCAGGCCGGTCCCTTCACCTCTCTGGATGAGTCGCTAATGTGACAAATCTTATCACAATTGATTTTATGAGTCAATCAGGTTAAGCTTCCCATCCGCCGTTTCCCGTTTTATCACATCGATCACGCCCCTGGCTGTCACAAATCCGGGGTCAACCGGCATAATGAAATTGCGCTTATAAAACTCCCCTACCAATGAAATTTCTTTTTGAATTGCGGTTAAATCCATCGTATGCCCAATCAGGATGATGTCGCTCAGTCCGGCGGCATCCGCAGCGTTGATAGCAATCACAGCAATCACCTGCGCCACCAGGCGCACAAGCCCGGCAGCCAGGTCTTCGCGGTCAAAATCCTTCCCCTGAATCAATTTTCCCAGGTTGACCGCGTTGGCATTTTCTGGCAATTTACCGATTTCGCCACCAACGGCTTCGCTGATCATAATATCAACTTTATTGGCATCGCCTGAAAGCGCCAATCGGTTAATCGCATCGACATCGCTCGTTCCAAGGATTAAATTTGAAAGCCCGATCAGGGTGCCACCCCCCACAGCAGACCCGGTCACATGCTGGGCTGAATCGCCGTGCGCCGCGACCATGGCAGTTCCTGTACCAGCGCTCACCACCAGTCCTGCTTCTAGTCCGGCTGCAGCCAGGCCTCCCAACCCCAGTGCGCACATCTCGTCCACCTTATAAAGGGGGTATCCGTCGAGAACACCGGGCAAAGCACGATAATGACCGCCCGTTACGCCGATCACCGACTTTTGATACAGAGCATCGCCAACCACATCTAACGCCTTCCGAATCTGGTCCACAGCCAGCGGGTAAATCTTTTCCAGTTTACGCAAATGAAACCCAGAGTCGTCTTGCCAAACCAGGTCAATGTTTGTCGTCCCCATATCCACTGCGATATAATTTGCTTTCATGAACCGCTCCAGAAAAATCGTTAATCTGGCTAGATTTTACCGCGTTCTATTTCTCTTGGGCAGTTTTTACAGGGATCACTAAAATTTAATCGATCATTCCTTGGTGTTATGCGTTACAATAATTAACAGCAGGAGACGACCATGAAATTCGATGAGAAATCAGCTTTTATAAATAGCTTTTTACCGCTCTCAGTGGTGCTAACCTTGGTCGGATGGGTGAGTTTAATCCTCGTCGTCCGACATACTTTGCCCACACTGGGCCCGCGCTGGCTGTTTTTTTTCCTGATCGTAGCTGCCTTGACTGGCCCGGCCATCCCACTAACTTATTACCTTAACCTGCGTTTTCCCAGCAACCCCCCGGCAGAAGGATTGGTCATCATCCGCCAAGCCCTATGGTTTGGGGTTTTCGGCAGCACGTTAACCTGGATGCAGCTCGGAAGGGTGTTAACACCTGCTCTGGCAGTAGTCATGGCCGGGGTTTTCATCCTGATTGAATATCTCTTGCGTTTATTTGAACGCAGTCGTTGGCGGCCCAAAGACGATGCTTAACCTTGCAAAAATATGTCCGATTTAAGCCAGCTCCCCTCAATTGACCAGTTTCTAAAGTCGTCCATGATGCAAAGCCTTTTGGAAGACTTTGGTCGCCCGCTGTGCCTAGAGGCAGTCCGGGCAGTGCTTGATGATATCCGTACAGAATTCATCAAGCACCGCAGCCCCCTCCCTGAGCAAGCGACAATCGTTGCCCGGGTAGCACAGCAATTGGAAGCTTGGCTCACACCTTCATTGCTGCCCGTGATTAACGCCACCGGTGTCGTTTTACATACCAACCTCGGCCGGGCACCCCTCAGCCAGGCCACACGCAGCGCTATTGCACAGGCAGCCGAAGATTTCACCAACCTGGAATTCAACCTGGAGACCGGCAAACGCGGCTCCCGGTCGGTTCATGCCAGCCAGGTCCTGGTCCAGCTCACCGGTGTCGAGGCGGGCTTTGTGGTCAACAACAACGCCGGCGCCGTCCTGCTGACTTTGTCTGCCCTGGCAAGCGGTCGCAAAGTGATCGTCTCACGCTCGCAATTGGTCGAGATCGGCGGTGGATTTCGCATCCCGGATGTAATGCAACAATCCGGTGCTGAATTGCTGGAAATTGGGACGACCAATCGGGTCCATTTGCACGATTACGAGCGTGCGCTCCAAAACGAAGCGGTCGCGCTGGTAATGGTGGCTCACCATTCGAATTTCAAACTAATTGGATTTCATAGCGAGCCCGCACTGGATGCAATCGTTACCCTTGCCCATCAGTATGACGTACCCGTTGTACACGATCTGGGCTCTGGCGCCTTGCTGGATACCGCAAAATATGGCCTCTCTCACGAACCCACGGTGCAGGAATCTATCGCAGCAGGCTGCGATCTGGTTTGCTTTTCCGGGGATAAACTCCTCGGCGGCCCCCAGGCAGGGATCATCATCGGGAAAATCGACCTGATCCAACGTATTCAAAAACACCCTCTGGCGCGAGCCTTGCGCTCTGGAAAACTGACCCTGGCAGGAATCACTGCCACCCTCATTCACTACCTTAAAGATGAGGCGGAACGCGAGGTGCCCATCTGGTGCATGATTGCACAACCTCTCGACAACCTCCGAGCCACTGCAGAAAACTGGCGCCAATCCCTGGGCGCTGGTGAAGTGATCTCAGGGCGCTCAACCGTTGGGGGCGGCAGTCTGCCAACTGAAGAAATGCCAACTTTCTTGCTGGCTTTAGACCCTCCTAACCCGGATGCCTTCCTGAACACGCTGCGAAATGCCCATCCAGCCATCATCGCCCGCATTGAAAACAACCGGGTTTTGTTTGACCCGCGTACCGTCTTACCCAAACAGAAAACCACCTTGTTGCGCAACCTCTCAAAATGCTGGGCGGCTGTCCAGACATCAGATTAACGGCTGTTGCGCTTGAAAAGATCACTATAGAAAAGACAGGCATATTATGAAATCAGATCTTCAAAACTATCTTGCACAACAACAAGCTGATGCCCTATGGGTCACTGGCCCGGCGCAGCACAATCCTTTTATGATGTATCTAACCGGCGGGGGACATATAACGCAGGCGGATCTCATCCTCCCCGTTGGAGGCGAACCCTTGCTTTGCCATGCCCCGATGGAACGTGATGAGGCTGCAAAAACAGGCCTGAACACCCTCAGCTACAGCAAATACCCCATTAAAGAACGGCTGGCACAAGCTGAAGGCGATCGCCTAACTGCCCATGCTTTGCTCTACAAGTCCATTTTTGAAGAGGTCGGGCTGACCGCCGGCAAAGTTATCCTCTATGGGTTGACTGATGCCGGGAAAATGCTCTCCACCGTCAACAAACTCCAGGATCTATTGCCTGGTTTATCTTTCCATGGCGACCACAATGACGCCATCCTTTTACAAGCCATGGCGACCAAAGACGCCGATGAGATTGAGCGCATCCGAAAAATGGCAGGTGTGGTCATCGAGGTTGTCTCACGTGTGGCAGAATTCCTCACCAGTCACCAGGTGAGCAACAATTTGCTAATGAAAGAGATTGGCGAGCCTTTGTTGCTTGGTGAGGTCAAAGCTAATATTAATCTCTGGCTGGCGGAACTGGGCGCTGAAAACCCCAACGACACCATATTTGCCATCGGCCGCGATGCCGGTGTACCCCACAGCAGCGGCAATCCTACGGATCCCATGGCCCTTGGGCAGACCATCGTTTTTGATATCTTCCCTTGTGAGAAGGGCGGAGGGTACTTCTACGATTTCACCCGCACCTGGTGCCTGGGATATGCCCCGGATGAAGCCCAGGCCCTATACGACCAGGTCAAATCTGTTTACGACCAAGTGACCTCAGAACTGAAAACCGATGTGAATGCAGCTCATTATCAAGATCGCGCTTGTGATCTGTTTGAAGCAATGGGCCACAGCACGATCCGGCAAGACCCGACGATTGAATCGGGCTATGTTCACTCATTGGGGCACGGGCTGGGCCTGCATATTCATGAAAAACCCTGGTTCAGCCAAAAGAACGACCCCACCAACATCCTGGCGCCGGGTTCGGTTTTCACCATTGAGCCCGGGCTGTATTATCCTGAAAAAGGTTTGGGTGTTCGGTTGGAAGATTCCTATTATGTCACGCCCTCGGGAAAATTTGAGAAGTTTATCGACTACCCCATGGAGTTATGCTTATCGATGGGTAAAAAGAAAAGGTAAGCGCTTATGTCTCTGCCACCAGCACGTATCCTTGGTATCGAAACCTCCTGCGATGAAACCGCCGCTGCCGTCGTCAGTGACGGTCGTGTCGTTAAATCCAATGTGGTCGCCAGCCAAATCGACCTGCACGCACAATATGGTGGCGTGTTCCCCGAACTGGCCTCGCGTGAACACGTCAAAGTCATCGATGTCGTCGTCAGCGAGGCATTACGTCAGGCGCATGTTAACCCCCAGGAAATTGATGCCATCGCCGTCACGCAGGGACCGGGGTTGGCTGGATCGCTGGTAGTGGGTCTCAACTTTGCCAAAGGCCTGGCGCTCGCTTCCGGTAAGCCCCTGATCGGCATCAATCACCTGGAAGGTCACATTTATTCTGCCTGGCTGAATCCAACCAACACTGCAACCCATCAACCGCCCCGGTTTCCATTGCTGGCGTTGCTGGTTTCCGGCGGGCATAGCGAACTAATTCTGATGACAGACCACCTCACCTATCAACGTTTGGGCGGCACACTGGATGACGCCGCTGGTGAGGCTTTTGACAAAATCGCTCGCTTGCTCGATTTACCCTATCCTGGCGGGCCTTCCGTCCAGGAAGCCAGCGCTGCAGGGAAAGATACAGCCTTTGCTTTTCCTAAAGCCATGCTGGAAGATAGCTGGGATTTCTCGTTCAGCGGCGTAAAAACAGCCGTCCTCCGAACCGTTGAAGCCCTGCAGGAAGAGGGACGTCCGCTGCCTGTTGAGGATTTAGCCGCCAGCTTCCAGGCGGCGGTAATCGATGTTTTGGTGGAAAAAACTCTTCTGGCCGCCCAGGAACACAAGGTGCGAGAAATCATCGTCGCCGGGGGTGTTTCTGCCAATCAGCGCCTGCGTGAAAAATTCCTGGCCGAAAGCAAGCATCCGGTGCACATTCCACCCCTCTTTTTATGCACAGACAACGCCGCCATGATTGCCGGCGCAGGCTATTTTCATTATGTCAAAGACGACTTCAGTCCCTTTGATATCGATGCCCTGCCGACCTGGCCGCTTTCTTAACATCGCAAGATGTAACCAATTAACTGTTCAATCATCCAATGAGTAATTCTAACAACGCCGAAGCTATTGATCTGGCTGCTTTACAACGCAAGGACAAACGCGCCTTTGCCCAATTGGTGGCTGCATATTCAGATAAAATCTACCGGCTGGGACTGAAGATGCTCGCTAATGAACAGGATGCTGAAGACGTGCTGCAAGAGACCTTTCTAAAAGCCTACCATCATATTGAAACCTTTGAAGGTCGCTCAAAGGTATCAACGTGGCTTTATCGCATTGCTGTTAATGAATCCCTCATGTTGATTAGAAAGCGCAAGCCCACACACGTCAATCTGGCTGACGGGATTGAAACCGTCGAGGGTGAGGTCATACCCAAACAGATTGTCGATTGGTGCTGTTTGCCGGAGCAAGAACTCATGAGCAAGGAAACCTACCGGATCATCAATAAAGGCATCCAATCCCTATCGGATGCTAACCGGGCGGCTTTCCTCCTGCGAGATATCGAAGGGCTCTCAACCCGGGAAGCTGCCGAAGTGCTTCAGATCAGCGAATCGGCGCTCAAGATCCGCTTGATGCGCGCCCGCCTGACGCTGCGTGAGGCCCTCACCGAGTATTTCGCTGGCAAAATACCGGGGACCGCCCGATGAACAAGCATCTGCTCAGCGGCTGCCAGGAAATAATAAAACACATCAACGCCTATATCGACGGCGAATTAGATTCATCGCAGTGCGCACAGCTTGAAGCTCATATCGACGCCTGTACAGATTGCCAGATTGTATTTAACACTTTGAAAAAAACTATTCAGCTCTGCCAGGGTGATCGCGAGCAGATCTCCCTGCCGCCGGAGGTCCGTCAGCGCCTCCTGGACAGTTTGGGCTTAGGTGATGAAAATGACGACAAAGATGCACAATAATGGACATCCAACTGGCTCACAACCCGGCCAGCAGAAAGAAAACAAAGACACGCATTGCAAAACTTATGCACTCCGGTTTCGCACCGATATGATCTGCCCACGCTGCCAATCTGAAAAACTGGATTACAACAGCATGTTACAGCGCGTCTGTCCCCGGTGCGGCATCGTTGAAACCGGGGCGTTTACCTGATAACACAATAACCTCCGGTGGAGGTTAGAAAGGTACTTAAGCTATGGAAAGTAAAGTCGTTTGGAATGGGGGTCTGACTTTCACCGGTAGTTCGGATTCAGGCATCCAGATTCCTCTGGATACCATTCCTGCGCTTGGCGGGTCAGAAGAGAGTCTACGACCACTGCAGTTATTTGCAATTGGGCTGGTTGGCTGCACCGGTATGGACGTGATTTCGATCCTGCAAAAAAAGCGTCAGGAGGTCACCGCTTTCGAAGTCAGTGCACAAATTCAAAGAGCTGAAGATCACCCCAAAGTCTTCACAAAAATCCTTCTTGAGTATAAAGTGACGGGAAAAAATTTGGATCTCAAAGCCATTGAACGTGCGGTAGAGCTTTCCGAAACCCGCTATTGCCCTGCTCAGGCCATGCTCGAAAAAACAGCCGAAATCAGCAGTAAAATCACCCTCATCGCAGCAGAAGATTAGAACGTCACTCTTCGGTGCCGCTATAATAAATCGAACCGCTTTTTCAACCTAGCCTGATTCATCGTGGTCGGGAATGAGCTTTTCAACCTCCCGTAAGGGTGTAATCCGGTATGCAACCAGACTTACAACCGCAATCAAAATCCCGCTCAATAGCATGATCAGGGACATCCCTCCGCCAGGTTCTGAGCCAAATATCGAACTCAACAGGAGGGTCAGCCAGCTTTTCGGTGCCTGCAAGGCTGGCTCAAAAACCTGGTCTGCCAGGGGGCCTGCGATAGCCATAGATATTGGCGCTGTGATCTGGGCAATGAAGCGCCGCACCGAGAATACCCGGCCCTGAACTTCAGGCGCGACCTTCAATTGCCAGATAGCCTGGTTGGATCCATTGATGATAGGCAACATAAACAACATCACAAAATGCCCGGCCAGCCAGTAAGGCACTGCCCTGCCCAGCCCAACCATCCCCAATCCGAACAATCCGCTCACCATCCACCCAACAATCACCCCGTTGATCTTCTTTTTTGCGCCGCCCCAGGCTGTCAGAACCAATCCGCCCAGCAGCCCACCGATTGCACCGGCGGATTGCACAGAACCAAGGATAGTAGCATTGCCACTGGTGCTTGCCAGCACCATGGGCGTCAGCAATGTATAACCCACCGTGAAAAACAGGTTCCCCATAAAGAACATCAATTGCAGGTACAGCAGGCTGGGTCGATCAAACAGATAGCGAAATCCATAGACAAGCTCCCCTATGAAGGCGCCTTTGGTGTGGCCCCTGTGCTTCTTTTTCGGCTCAGGAATGATGACAACCATCAGCAATAACAAAGCGACTGCCAGAGTCACTAGGTCGATGATGATAATGCCGCTGATGCTGATCAGCGGCAACAAAAAGCCCGCCAATATGGGCGCGAAGATCCCAACACCCGATTCTGCCATAGAGATCATCCCACTGGTGCGGGCATAATGCTTTTTGGGCACCATCAGGCTGATTGCGGCTGAATAAGCCGGCCATTGAAAGGCGCCAAAGAGCCCCCCCACAAGACCCGTCAAGTACAGGTGCCAGATTTGCAGGCGGTCGGAAAGCAATAAAACCAGGATGACCACCGTTACCACGCCCGCGCCGATATCGCTCAGCGCCATTACCAGTTTCCGGTTCCAGCGATCCACCAGCACGCCGGCAAACGGGGAAAAAACGATCAATGGTGCAAAGGTGAAAAAACCGATCATCGCCAGCGGTGTCGCCTGGCCGGTCTTTCCCCAGGCCCAGATACCCATGGCAAAATGGGTCATCTGCGAGCCAATCATGGAAAACAATTGTCCGACCCAAACCAGGATAAAACCGCGTAAACTGTCTAGTTTTGATGCCATAAGCACACACTTTCTGATTTAATTTCTATTTTCGCATCAAACGATAATTATGCTCACAAACCCTTCATCCCCGCCCTCAGGAGATTTAAGTCATTGGAGGTTTTCATGTCAGTTAACGTCTTGTGCAAAGACAGATCGTCATGTATTATAAACCACGAATAAATTGAAAACTTTCGTAAGTTCAACATCCGATCATTAGGGTGGGTTGGCGAAAGGTTAATAAACTAAGACCAATTTAAATCGATCAAACTCCGCTGGCTTCCTCACCAACCCATCTTACGGCTACCTTCGCCAGAATGCGTTCAACAGGCGTTATTAACGGGTAAAATTAGGTTGATTGAGGTCAATATGACGAATTATAAACCTACACGAAAGCTTGTATTGCTCCTGTGTGCTGTTTGCCTGCTGGCGGCTTGTTCTCCCCCCCAAGAGGAGATTCCAACGCCCACACCAAGCATAACCCCGACGGCAACAGCAACGGCCACCTTAACACCGACACCAGTACCATCACCGACGCCCACACCCCTGCCGCTTGACGGCAAACAGACGCAGTACCGCATTGATGCCACCATCAATTATTACAACCGTTTTATCTCGGTCACCAGTCAGTCAATCTTCACCAATAAAACCAATGTGCCTATCGATGAAATGGTGTTCATTGTCTATCCCACCATCTTCCAATCGATATTCATGCGCTCTGTTAAACTCGGTGACGGTACACCTGTCGACGATTACCGTTGGGAGGGTCACCACATGGTCATCCCCCTCGAAACGCCTCTGCAACCCGGTGAGCAAATCACCATAACGCACGACTTCGAGCTCTATATGCCCGACCGGACGGGCGTCTTCGGGCAAACCGGTCGCCAATTGCTCCTCTCTTACTGGTACCCCACCATCCCACCTTTTGATGAGCAGCAGGGTTGGCTGGCCTATGATGTTTCGCTGGTCAACAGTATGTTCGTGGGCGAACATCAGGTATTCGAATCGGCTGATTATGACGTAACCATTAAATTTACCGATCGGGCGGAAAATATGGTCATCGCTGCTGGGGCTATGCCCGTTTTTGAAGATGACAGTTACCGCATCTCACTCCCCCTGGGGCGCACCTTTGTTCTGGCGATCAGCGACTCTTACAAAATCATCACCCGCGAGGTTGACGGCGTTCAAATCAGGGGGTTTTCATTGCCCGAAGTGGTCGAATCCTCTGAGGTTGCTGTCGATCTGGCTGAAAAAGCCTTGCGCCTGTATTCTGAGCTATTCGGGCCCTACGAGCGGGATGTGCTCAGCGTCGTCCAGGCAGACATGGGCATCAACATGGAGTTTGACGGCCTGATCCTGATCCAAAGCAGTTTTTACTGGCTCTACCGCGATCCACCCCGTTCAGATTTGCATATCATCGTCCCCCACGAGGTTTTGCATCAATGGTTCTTCAGCCTGGTAGGCAATAACCAGGCCATGGAACCCTGGCTGGATGAAGCCATCGCCACCTATGCTGAAGCTCTTTTTTACGAGCGCTATTTCCCTGAAGACCTGGAATGGTGGTGGGATACACGCGTGCATGCACATTTACCTGCTGGCAGTATTGATACGTCGATCTACATCGCGGGCGGTGTGCCAGAGTACTTCAACCGCGCCTATCGCCGTGGCGCGTTATTCTATCGTGATCTGCGAGAAGCGATCGGTGATGAAATCTTTTTCAGCTTTTTACTTGACTACGCCCAATCGCATCGTTACAAAATTGCCACAGGAGAAGGTTTTTTCAACACACTTAATCAACATACAAATGCCGATTATTCGACCGTCATTGAAGAATATTTTACAAATCCACCCGGTGCGCCATAACCCGGTTTGCATATAAAGGGCCCAAAAAAGCCGATTTATTGATAAGCCCCATGCTTGACAAGCATGTTTTTGATGATATGATGCCTAATTAATAATATGACGAACGAAGATCCAAATTCAAAAGAAAACAACCCACTCACGGAGCCTGTTGAGCTTGAAACAACTGCACCTGAAAGCTCTGGTGCCGCTGAACATCAGACCGCGGGTTTTGGGTTGCGCTCTTTTTTCAACCGACCAAAGACCATCAAAACAGCCCTGCTGGCAATCACAGGGGTTGTAGCCTTCTTGCTGATTTGGGGGGTCGGCGCGTTAATTGTGCATGCCACCTTCCCATCACCAGAGCCAACCCCGGTACCCACAACCACCCGACTTGCCCTGCCAGAGGGGCTGGCTACCCCTGCCTTTTCAGCTGAAAACCAGTTAAGTGGTTTATTGCGCTTGCTTGAACTCCACATTACCCCGGTTGTGGAAGTGGCAAAGCGCTACGAGGTAGAACAATATACGGTCCAAAAAGGTGACACCATCTTTGGAATTGCCGAAAAATTTGGTTTAAAGCCTGAAACCGTGCTGTGGGCCAATCGCTATGTAATTGGTGACATTCCAGACGGGTTAAGTGTTGGCGTTGAATTGTTTATTTTGCCCATGGATGGTGTTTATCACCGCTGGTCTGAAGGAGAGGGATTGAACGGCGTAGCCTCGTTTTACGGCGTTAGCCCCGATACAATTGTCGATTACCCCGGCAACAACCTGAACAGAGACAGCGTGGGCGATTATGCGAACCCCAACATTCCACCCGGAACAATGCTGGTCGTCCCGGGCGGCGAGCGTCCGACCGTCGCCTGGATTGTCCCGCGAGACAATCCCGCCTCTGGCAGTTCCTACCTTGGCCCGGGCGCCTGCGGCGGCATCCTCTATGGAGATGTTGGTACCGGCACCTTCACCTGGCCAACATCAGAAACCTGGATTTCGGGTTATGAATACAACCCACCTGTTCACAACGGGCTGGACTTTGCCGGCCATTCTGGTAATCCCATCTTCGCATCCGATTCTGGCGTGATCGTCTATTCCGGCTGGTCAGACCGCGGTTACGGCAACCTGATCGTCATCGATCACGACCGTGGCTGGCAGACGTTTTATGCCCACCTTCTGGATGGTTCATTGCTGCCCTGTGGTTCTAATGTGCAAAAAGGACAATTAATCGCTGCATTGGGGAGTACTGGCATGTCCACCGGCCCCCATCTGCACTTTGAATTGCGACTGAACGGTCTTCCGGTAAACCCCTGGCAATTCCTCAACTAATCACTGTAAAAACACACCGTATGAGCACCCCTGGATATTAACTGACCACAAGGTTACTTCCAGAGTTTTACGTGACCCCTTCTAAAAAGGTACTGAGAGTATCAGTCCCCTCCAATTCAACCGTCCGGATCAATCGGGATTAAGCTTCTGCCATCCGGGTTCTCGCTGGCTAAAACCATCATCTCGCCTTTAACCAGCCATCCCCGATAGGGTTGATCACCGCGGATTGGACGCCATCCAGAAAGTTCAAACGGTACAGGTCCATCTGCCTCAATCCACTCCCCATTATATTTTCGAGCAACATGGATATGTGTACCCGTCGCTCTGCCCCCCTCGCAGGAAGGAAAGCCCAACGGATCCCCTGCACGAACCTGCGTCCCAACCGGAACCCGGCCCTCTTTAGCGATATGCAGGTAAAGCACCACCCAACCGGTACGCTCATCGCCATCTCTATCCAAATCAAGGAGCAGCAAACCGTTGCCATCCCGCACCACCAGACCATCCGCCACGGCAGTGGTCGGCACTGTGGCAGGAGAGCAGCCAGACACCGTCGATGGCGGTGCAAAATCAAGCGCTGTCCAGGGCTCCATACTGCCCCAACCGGTGTGCGGCCCGCCAGTGAAGGCCCAGGACTTATCCAAGGCAAAAGGTAAGAACATCTCTGGCTGCTGCAACGAACCAGGGATATGCGGCTCCACCTCCCACGGGTCGCCAAACAGGGTTTGATATGTCAGGCTAAAACCATCCGGACCGATAGCTCGATAAAAGTCCGCCGTCTCCATGGTTTGCGAAAAAAAGTGCTGCAGTGCGACGGTCGCTGCGTTTTGCCATGGGTCTGGTCGCACCAGCGAGCCATCCGCCAGTTCAAATTCAAGCAGGTCTCCTTTTCGCCAGCGATAATAGCTGTCATTGAGCAGGTCTGCAGCATGGGAAAGTTGCAGGTAAACCCCGGTCCAGTAGTTTGTCTCCAGCCCAAGGATGTTTCGTTCAACCACGGGGGCAAGTTCTGGCTGGGTAAACGCGCCGCCTAAATAATCCAATAGTGCCAGTTGCACTTTCGGGCTGATCGAGTAATTCAAGCCAATATAATCCACAATCTCGCCTGCAGTTCGTTTGCCACTAAAAGCCCAGGCTGTATAGGATTGAATCCATCCTTCAGATTGAGCAACAAAGGCGGTAGCATCGAACCCGGTTGCATCCGGTCCGTTCACAAACACAGCATCAGGGATCATCTGAAACGGAGTCCCCCACAAAGATTGGTAATAAATCGGGATTTGCATGGGCATTCCAGGCGGCATGGTGCTGGCATCTTCAGGGATGATCGGGTTTGCCTTGCGAATTTCATCTTCAGTTGTGTTGAAACGCGCCGCCAACGCAGGCAGCGTATCGCCAGTTTGGGCAATGTAATCGACCAACTCCCCGGGTTGATAGGCCGGACGGGTTGGAAAGGGCGTCATATCTACAGCAATTTCAGTTTCGCCTTCATCAACTGGTGTTGGGTAAATCATTGTTGCCGGCATCGAAGGCGAACAGGCTGCCAAAATGGATATGATGATGCACAGGGTCAAATAAATCTTCAGGTTCTTCATTGCAAAAGGGTGTTTATTTAAAGCTAACCACACGGGTTAAGCAAGAGTTTCATTAACTGTGGTTCCAAAACCAAGTCCTTATGGAAAAGATGCCTGGCGATGGTTCTCAATCATCCCGGGCAATGTGTGTGTTATAGGTTGCTGAGGTACTTGCATAAATAATCTCGGTACCACGCGTCAGCCAGCCCTTATAAATCTCACTGGAAGCTCGGGCGGTCCACCCGCTCAGGACAAATGGCAGGGGCCCATCTGCAGGAACCCATTCGCCATTATAGCGCCGAGCAATGTGAACATGCGTCCCAGTCGAACGACCTCCTTCGCACGAAGGGTGCCCGATACGATCGCCGACCTCAACCCATGTGCCAACCGGGACTCTGTCCTTGGTGGCAATATGTAAATACAGCAGGGTCCAGCCTGTTTGCTCGTAGCCATCCCCATCCATGTCAACCACCACCACACCATTCCCAGAACGGACCACCAGTCCAGAAATAGAGGCAACCACCCAGGCAGGAGATTCATGGCACCCCGTTTCAGAACTGGGTGGCGCAAAGTCAAGCGCAGCCCATACATCGGCAGCACTCCAGGCTGCATGCGGTCCGCCGGTAAAAGCCCATTTGATGTTCGGTTCAAAAGGCAAAATCATCGTTGGTTGCACCACATCTGCTGGAATCAGCGGTTCAACCTGCTGCGCCCGAATCCACGGGTTGCCAAACATTTGCTCATAAAAGGTGAAAAAGTTGTCTTCCGCATAAATTAATTGCGCCCAATTATCATAGTTGTATAAATAAGTAAATGCGTTCATCAACCCAACGGAGCCCGCGTTCAATTCCGGCGCCAGGCGTAAAAATCGCCCATCATTAAAGCCAATCACCAAGCGGCGGCCTTCCTTCCAGCCGTAATAACCATCCATAACCCGGCTGGCAAACCAGGCAGCCTGCTGATAAAGATCCTGCACGTCTTCATTCTGATAGCCCATTGGATAGTCAATGGCTTGCTGGCTTTGGGGGAACCCATACACCCAGCCGGATTGATACTCTAAAAAAGCCAGCAGCAACCTGGGGTTGAGCGAAAATTCAATCGCGATCCTCGCAATCACATCTGCACCGGAGGTGACCCCGGTTGTCCCCAGATATTATGAGTGAGTCGCCAGGTAGCCGCCCGCTTCTTCAACAAAACCTTGAATATCAAAATCAATCGTTGAAGGTGAGAAGGTAACCTCACTGTCTGGAAGCAGTTTGCTGCGCGAGCTGGTTTCTCCTAACCGGTTGGGAATGATTAACAGTTGCCCGGGTGGGATTAAACCGTGTCGTTCAATCGGCAGAGGAGACCTGATCTCATCAATATTGACGCCAAAGCGTAAACTAACCACGGAAAGGCTGTCACCAGCGTTCGTATAATAAAGGATATCGGGGTCATCACTGGGCGGGATGATCTGTCCCTGGGTGGGCAGCGGCAATAAGGGCGCCTGCTCGGCTGGCGTTGCATCCAGCACTGGCGGAAAGGTGTCTTCTGGTAGTGATCCATGCAACTCTGGTGCTGAAACCGCAACAGCAGGCGCAGTTGATAAGGCCAATGTGGGCGTCACCACCGGGGCAGTCCACTGGGATGAATCTGGCGCTAAAACCGGGTAGGCCAAACCACCACCGATAACCCCGGATAGGACCACACCAGCCGCGAGCAAGCCAAAAAAGCGCCTCACCCGCCGTTTGAAATAGCGATGCCTAGCGCTGGATTGCGTTTTGCGCGATGCGCCCATTCCAGGCCTCCAATGTCACATCCCCTTTGGTCAGGTAACCGTCATATTCCACACCAAAACCTGAAGAAACCCATCCATCCATCACAAATGGCAGATCACCATCCGCGGCGATCCACTCTCCATTATACCGTCGGGCAATATGAAGGTGAGTTCCGGTAGAAAAGCCGCCCTCACAGGAGGGATGTCCAACCCGATCCCCTGCTTCCAAATAGGTGCCTGCATCGACCCGTTCTCGCGAATCCATATGCATATACAAAATCGACCACCCCGACTGCCAGGCGCCGTCACCCTCCAGTTCCTGGATCACAGCGCCATGCCCAGAGTAGACAACTTCACCCGGCGCCACAGCCACCACCCAGGCTTCACTGGGAAAGCACCCCAGGGCTTCGCCTGGCGGCGCAAAATCCAGCGCTGCCCAGGCAGAACCACCGCTCCAGCCACCATGCGGACCACCCGTATATGACCAAACTGCACCCGTTTCAAAAGGCAACTGCAGTTCTGGCTGTACCAGGTTTTCAGGAATGAACGGTTCAATTGCCTGCTCGAAAGGATAGCCAAAAAGACGGTAATATGTTGCAAAAACGCCGCCTTCCGAGACTGCCCATTCCCAATCTGCCCGTGTGGTCAGATAGCGCATCAAATTCAACACACCAGCCGTTCCAGGGTTGATGGTTGGCTCAACCTCAACAATGCTGGAATCTGAAAGCGTCCATATGCTGATGGCTTCAATTTTCCACAGGTAATACCCTTCATTTAACATGTCGGCAGCCCAAGCCAATTGCTTATAAAGCCCGCTTTGTGCTGCATCAAAATACAGCATGGGGTAACTCAGCGTCTCCTCACGCGGGTTACGATCTGTTAGCCATTGACTCTGAAACTCCAAGACGGCCAGCAACAAGCGGGAGTTTACAGAGAAGAGCAAAGACACATGCTCCACAATTTCAGCACCGCTCAAACTGACTTCATCAACTTCTTCAAAATACTCTGAAAGGTATCCTCCTTGGGCGGACACAAGCTCTGTCACATCAAAGCCAGCATTGCTGGGGCTGTTAATCAACTCAGAATCTGGCAGAATTTTAAAAGCAGGCGCCACCGCATCGTAGGATGGCGGCGGAATAATAAGCACCTGCCCCACATCAATCAGGTTAGGGTCAGTGATACCATTCGTTTCAATGATTTGGTTAATCGAAACCTGGTGGATCTGAGCAATCTTCTTCAGAAAGTCACCCTGCTGAACTACATAGGTAAGCGTTTCACTTCTGGGTGTGGGTAAAACGATGGGTGGGTTGGGCGTCGGTGTGGATGCGATGATCACCGGAACAAAATGCGCCTCGGATTCACGGACTTCATCCGCAAATGGGTTTATTTCCGGCGCATTTTCTTCATTCCAGGAAGCCTGCCACGGTGTTGAACCCGGCCCGGGCTTGTAACACCCGTTCAGAACACTCAAACTAACCATACCGATAATGACGAGTATATTTCTAAAGCGCATGGAATCAATGACTCCCCTCAGGTAAACAGTAATAAAGATAATACTCTCTTTCAGCAGTTTCAATAGCGCTGTAAAACTTTTTGGCTGCTTCGCTCACCATTACCGCTTCTTCAAGCGCCTGCACCGCCACAGTTGACCAAAACCGTGGCAGCACCATCAAAGGCGCCGCCATTGCCATTTCAGGTTCACCCAATGGAATCCAGTTGTACATGATCGGTCCGCGAGAATAAACAGTGAAACCAACCTGATAACCTGCCTCAGTTGCCATAGCGATGGCTCGTTCGTCAAAATTTCCACCAGGCCACACATGAGCAATCGGCCGGGTTCCAAAACGCGCTTCAATCACTTCAATCGGTTTATAAAGTTCTTCCTCAATTTGCGCTGTTGAGATGTAATCTTGAATATAAATATGGTTATATCCATGAGATTGCACATCCAAACGCCCCGTACTGGCTAAATCTGTCATCGTCTCCCAAACACTGTCGCGAGTACTGTCCGCGGCAATCCAGCCCAGGGTCAGCGTCCAGTCCATGTCTTCCAGGTAAGGCATGAACAATTCTGTCACGCCAGGGCGACGATCATCCAGGATTAACAACATCGAACGCTCGGGGATTGCCTGGTTGTGATCAAGAAAGCCGACCAGTTCTTGTGTTGTTATCGTTGAAAAGCCTAGTTCTGCTGCGGTTTCCATAAATTTCTCAAAATAAGCTGTCGTAATTGAGGTCGTATCGTTAATCGGTCGATCGGGCTGAACAATCGAGTGAAACATAATAGGTACAACAACCGTGCCAGGTGTGCTCTTTTCTTCGCCCAAACGATTTTCAAGGTGCTGACAAGGGTTATTCAAGTATGTAACAGGGGAAACGTCTGGTTTCATCGACTCGGGAAAAAATATTTCGGGTAACGACGGCGCAGAATCATGATGAGCACCATTTCCCTGAAGGGGGCCATTGGTGTAGTTTGTCAGCGGGGTTGGCGCCGTTGTAGATTGTGGCGTTGGTTGTTCCACTGTGGCTATCTCAACGACGGTTAATTCAGGGGCAAAGTCCACCTGGGCTTCTGACATGTCGGGTGTGACGGAAGGGTCATTGGTTGCTCCTGAGCAACCCAAGAGGGCAACGCTGATAAAAAGGAGGGTACCGACAAACGATTTTTGTAAAAGGACCCTTAAATACTGTTTCATATAGCTTTGATTATACCGAAATTTATTCTGAAAACTCGTTTGCGAAAACGCATGGTTTTCAGGTAAAATAGAAGAATAATTCGAATTTATCCTTGGCTTGTGGAGAGATACTGATGAAAAAATCGATTTGGCCTTTGCTTCTGATTTTCTTTGTTCTGGGTGGCCTGGTGATTCTGCTGCTTGGAAAGGTGATTTTACCGCCAGAGTCGCGCCCTGAAACTGTTCAGGCCATCAGTGAAAAATGGACAGAGTCCGGACATGCTGACAGTGATTCGTTCGCCTTTCATTACTGGGACGAATATGATCCACCTGAAATCCCGGGCTTTTGTGCAAAATGCCACAGCACATACGGCTATCTTGACTACCTGGGTGAGGACGGCAGCCCAGCCTATGTCGTTGATTCTGCTGTACCGATCGGCTCAGTAATCACCTGCCAGGTCTGTCACAACCCGAGCGCTCACGAGAAAGATCTGACCCTGTTTCCGTCAGGCGCTGAAATCGAAGGGCGCGGGATGAGCTCGAATTGTGCCGAATGCCACCAGGGATATAACGCAGGTGATGATGTTGCCGCAGCAATTACGAGCCTTCCAGAAGATGAGGTTAATGACGACCTGGAATTTATCAGTGCCCATTACAAGGTTGATGGTGCATTACGCTTTGGCGATGACGTAAAGATCGGGTACCAGTATCCTGGCAAGGTCTATGCTGGTTTCTTCCAACATGTCTCGAAATACCAGAACTGTACCGACTGTCACGATCCGCACTCCCTGCAGGTCACGCCCAGTGATTGCGCTGCTTGTCACTCTGTTGTCACCGATTATTCTAATCTGCACGATATTCGTGAAGCAGGCAGGCCCGATTATGACGGCGATGGAAATACCACCGAAGGCATCCATTACGAAATTGTAACCCTGCACGAATTGTTACATGAAGCCATCCAGGTTTACAGCCTTGATATCATCGGCGAACCGGTTGTCTACGCTTTCCGCTATCCTTACTGGGTTGTCGATACGAATGGCAATGGCGTTGCTGACCCGGATGAGATCAACTACGGTAACCTTTATACAAGCTGGACGCCGCGACTTGTAAAAGCTGCTTACAATTTCGATCTGATCGTTCATTCTGCTGGCGCTTTTGTGCACAACCCACAGTACACCCTCCAGTTGCTTTACGATACAGTTGAAGACCTGGCAGGCGTTGTCAACGTCGATATGACAAACCTGGTCAGACCAGAATAAGTAATAAAAATCAGTTCATAAAAAAAGGCTGCCTGGCGTTTCCAAGCAGCCTTTTATTGTTCAGAGGTTTAGTAATCAAGCCATCTCATATTTTTCAGAGAAAATTTTGGTGTTGCCCACATCCAGGCTACGCAGAGCACCTTCCACAGCCGCAATCATCGGCGTTGGCCCGCACAGGAAGAAAAGATATTGCCATTGTTTATAATCCTCGGGCAAATGCCGGGCTAGAATGTCCGCGGTAATATACCCGCTTTCCCCTTCCCATCCTTCGGGCGGACGCTCGAGGACGTGTATCACTTCAAGGCAATCCAACTCTTTTTCCAACGCTGCCAGTTCGTCTCTGAAAATCACCGTGTCCCAGGAGGGGCTCCCATAGAAGAAGATCACCGGATTACAATGGCCACGGTCGCGCATGGTTCTCAAAATGCTCAACACAGGCGCTGAACCAATCCCACCGGCGATTAACACCAAATTATTGTCCTCATGTTCATCCAGGCTGAAGGTGCCATAGGGCCCATCCACATAGATCCGATCGCCCGGCTTCATCGCCTGGACAGTGCTGGTGAAATCGCCCAATTTCTTAATCGTAAAGCTGATTAGTCGATCATCACGGTCTGAGCTGGATGAAAATGAAAACGGGTTTTCCCGAAATATAAAAGGAGATTCAACCGTAATCCAACCAAATTGACCCGCCTGGAACTTAAAGCCCTCATGCCCATCTGGACGCACATACAAAGACCAGGAATCGCCCAACTCCTTGACAACATGATCGACCACATACGGATGTTTGACCATGATGATCGGCCGCGCGACGCGGATGTAGACGATCACCGCTACCCAAATTGCCGTCAAAATTAACCAAAGCACACGCTGGTAAGTCAACGACAGATAATAATTCACTCTGAACATATGAAACAAACCCAACCCTACCGCAACCACGGTCATGGCGTCATGCAACCAGCGCCAGATATCATATTTCATTTTGATATCCTCCCGCCAGCCTGAAGTGACGATCAACACCATCATCGCCAGCAGTGCAATCAAGCCTGCGCGTGCCCGCCAGGGTGCACTGGCAAAATTTAATAGACTTAAAGTTTCAGGGTTGTTGATAAACAATAATACTGGATGAATAACAGCTAAAATAAATGCTAAGATCGATAATTTGTGATGGATGGTATACAGCTTCTCCATTGGGAAATGCCTGGTGATAAACTTTACCCGTGATGTTGGAATCGTTTGTAAACCCAACAAGGACATGGTAATAAAACCTATCCCAACTGAAATCTCTCGCATAAGCTCCCGTTCCGGTGGACGGGGGAAGATAATCAGCAGTACTAAGGGCAAAAAGACCAGTACTGCAAAAAGAGCCAACCAAAGTTTTGCATAAAGTGATTTTTTCAAAACAACCATCCTTTCATTTTGGCTGTGTCATTTTGCTATTAAAACCAGAGATTCGAATGGTTTGATTTTACCTTAATTTTAAAGATTTTCGGTTAATTGCTTCGGGTTTGGTCTTTGGTTTTTGTGTTAGGAAAAGTTAAAAAGTGAACTCTAAAACCATTCAGAGGGAGGCCAACCGAATGGCCCAATTATTGCTCCCACCAAATCCGGATCCTCCACAATCTTTTTCTCTTTCAGTAAAGCTTTTTTTCTTGCTTTCTGCTTGTGAGGATAATTTGGCCGGTGTCCTACGGTTATAAGCGATAGTGGAATTTTGGGGATCTTCTCGAAAGACCTTTAATAGGGCAAAGAAGCGTGTTTTACCAATCTCCAACACTTTCTAAATTTCCGTTCGTGATAAGGCTCCCTGACAATAACTATGGAAAAAGGCGCGTACTTGGTCGTCCGTCAATCTTTTGTGAGGTTGAGACATCGATTCCTCCAGTTTCTGAGGAATCTACCCAATCATATATCTTTTGTGACAATTTCAACAGTTCACTTTTCAGCTTTAAATGGTTCAATTTTGAAGTTTAAATGACAAACGCGCACTTACGATTGACCATCACCCCTGTTACGGGTAAAATGGATTGAGGCTATTTGTAAACCTTACATCTCACGCCTCCTAAAGTCATTATGCCTGAAAGGAGAAACGGAAATGAAGAATAAATCCCCTATCATCAAAGTCAATATCTTGGTTTGTTTTCTGGTTATATTGCTGTTAACAGCGTGCGGCCCAGGCAAGCCCGTGCAGAATGTGAGAGAAGATGAATCCACTACGGTTGATGTCCCAGCCGACCCCCCCACAGAAAGCGAGAGCCAGCCACCTTCTGATGAAGTCGTTTGGATGGAAGACATGGTTTACCCGGGAGCAGAATTTTTGCTGGAAGTGGATGGGATTGGCGGACCGATGAGTCCATGGCGATTCTATACGGTACCCAATGCCAGCGGGGAAGAGTTGGCTGAATATTACAAACAGCAGCTCTACTGGTTTGATGTTGAACGTGATGAAATCGTTGATGGAATCAGATACCTAAGTTTGACACATCCTGAGCCTATGGCTTTTATGGACAGTGTTGAGGTGGACGGTCTTGAGGCTATTGAGGAGATGAAAGAGATCTCGAAAGCCATGGATGGATCTTTACTGAGCGTAGAGGTTGCCCATTCTAATTACGGTCATGGTATGGACCGCTTGGGTTTTGCTGTTGCCGCGCACGGCATCGCTGATCAGATCCCTCCAAACACAACCATCATCGTTCTGGAGTATTATAAGGATTTATACTCCCTATTAGATTATTAACCTGCCCCTGATTGGCTAGTGTAACATTTTTTCTGTGAAACCATAAAAATGTAGATGACACTATCCTTTCAAAAGTTAGCCCAACAACCAGGAAAAGATAAAAAAGTCTCCAAGAGTGGTTTTAAATTACCAAGTGAATAACTGGAAGAACTGGCAGCCTGGCACAACAAGCCATTTCGTCCATCTGTAGTTGGACGCGCGTTATGAAAAAGTTAGTTAGGTGAGAAGCGTACGGGATGCGCCCTAATAAAGCTCCCTGACAATAACTATTGAAAAAGGCGCGTACTTGATCGTCCGTCATCTTTTTGTGAAGTTGAGACATCGATTTCTCCAGTTTCTGAGAAATCCACCCAATCATGCATCTTTTGTGATGATTTCAACGGTTCACTTTTCAGCTTTAAATGGCTTACTTTTCAAGTTTAAACAGTTCGCTTTTGAAGTTTAAATGTATCGTTGATTTTTTAATCGAAAACCATGTATAATAAAGTATGGCTCAGACAATCTATACTGTCGGGCATAATAGCCTGAATTTTATGCAGTTCATGTCACTGATCCAGGCCAACAACATCACCCACATCGTCGATATTCGGAGCATACCTTACAGCAAATATGCGCCCTGGAGCGATAAGTCGCGCTTGGCTGATTTATTGCGACCCTTCAAAATTAATTACACTTATTTAGGTCACAAACTTGGGGGTAAAAATATCCGGTCGGGGAAATTTTCCAATCAGAAGCGATTGCCTTCGCAAGCGGTATATAACGAAGGCATTAAAGTATTGGTCGAGCTCTCAATGCGAAGCCACCTGGCCATTATGTGCGCCGAAGGCGATCCCGGAAAATGCCATCGTCAGCATACAATCGCTCAAACACTGCTTGAATCCGGCGCGAAGGTCCTTCACATCCTGAAAGATGGAAGCATCAAAGAAGCGTGGAGAGTGGAAAGCGCACCAGACCAACCCACCCTGTTTTAATCGGTATTAAAATTTACTGTATAATTGGGAGATCTAAACCACCTGTTTCATGCCTTAACCAAGTAGCGAGGTGAAGCTATGTCAAAACGAAAACTGGTTCCTCTGATCATCATCCTTTTAATCATCCTGTCTGGATGCCATTTCCCCAACAAACCCTGGGTCCTGGTTGAGTTCACCAACCTTGAAGATGAGCAGCAGGTACTTCTAAACGAAGAGCTCCACATTATCGCTCTGGCGCGATCCTCACAAGGTATTGCCAAAGTTGAACTGTTTATCAACGGCACATTGGAAAGCATCGATGCACCCATCATGGGTCATCCTCGCGAACATACCGTTGACCTGCCTTTTATCCCTACTGCGGAAGGCGATTTACGCATTACAGCGATAGCATCTGACCGTAAGGGGACAGTTTCAGAACCTCTCACCATTAACCTGACTGTGGTCACATCCCTCGATGAGACCGATGCAGAAACCACGCTGACCCCAACGATATCTCAAGAAGAGCTCGCTCAAACCCAAACAGCCCAGGCGGGTTGTACTAACAGCGCTTCGTTTGTCGAGCATATCACCATTCCGGAGGGGACGCAGATTTCTGCCAACACAAATTTCTCCAAGATCTGGCGAGTGAACAATAACGGTACCTGTGATTGGGCCGGCTACCAGGTGATCCACTCAAACGGTAACCCGATGGCTGCAAATTCACCTCAAGCGTTACCGATCGTCAAAGCGGGTGCTAATGCGGATATTGTCATCGAGATGGCGGCACCACCAACGCCAGGAAGCCACTCGGCTGTCTGGCGCATTCAGGCCGGTGATGGGTCTTTGTTCGGCCCGGATCTCGTTGTCAGCATCAATGTCCCTGAACTCCCAACCTCTACCCCCATGCCAACGACAACCCCTACCCAAACACCATCGCCAATACCAACAGCCACACAAACATGGACACCTATCCCTCCTTCAATCAGCGTCCAGCAAATCACAGAGCAGATCTCCATCCCGTCCCAGTCCACAGGTTTCAAAACCCTCACTTGTCCCAGCGGGTCAATGGTTGTTTCGGGTGGGTTCTCTCATGATTCGGGTATCTACGTTTGGCAATCGATAAAAAGCGACAATGGCTGGCGTATCACCGCTACCAATTCGCACACAAAAACCAGGAAATTAACCATTACAGCCACCTGCTTATTCAATTCGAATGGAACCAGCAGCGCTGCCATCCAAGAAAAACCTGCAAAGGCAAACGACCTGACCAAAATCACAGTTAGCTGCCCTTCCGGGTCGCTTATCACCGGGGGCGGTTGGGCAGTAGAAAATAATACGCCAATTACAGTCACCAATTCATCTAAATCAGAAAACGGGTGGCAGATCGAAATCTTTAATTCAACGAGCAAGTTGCCAAAGGTCACAGCTTATGCTATCTGTATGTCTGGTGTCCCTGGCGCCACATATCAAATGGAAAACGCAAAGAACGATGTGCCACCAAACAGCACAGCCGGTGCGAATAAGATTTGCCCCTCTGAAAGTAATTTAACCGGGGGCGGATTCTCAATTGACAGGGAATTGGTGCTGTACCACTCGGCAATTGACGGTGATGGCTGGATAAATTTTGTTTCTAACCCAACCGGTGAGGAGAAACGTTTGGACACTTTTGCCATCTGCTATCAACCCTAACCTGGCATCCGTTCAACCTTTAACAATCCGATGCAGGCACTTTAATCACGTGCCTGCATTTTTTGTGAAAGCGCCGAGTTTTGAGTATAATAACCTGGCCACTAACAAATATGAGGTTACTGAATTTATGCAAAATCTTTTCAACCAGGCATTAATCGCCAAAACAAGAGCTGCGCAAACTGCAGAAATAATCCAGCCCGTTCAAATTGGAAACACGTTTCTTCAAAACGAATTGGTCTTTTTTATCAAACCCGAGCTGCTCGATATTGAGGATGACGCAAAGGTTTTAAACAGCCTGAAAATGATTGGGGACTTGTTCGCGAAGTATCAGGTTCAGGTTAATGGCTTAGTGATCCTGCCTGGAAAGGTTTTAGCAGATTATGAGACCATGAATCGACATTATGGGTTCATTAACCAACTTTCACGCCAGGCATCGACGATGGTCAACGACGAAATCCGGCAAGAGATGTTCCAGTCCCTGAACGTTGAAGATCATGGTGATCACAAGATTCTAGGAGGACATGAGTTCTTAGAAACTTATTCAAGCGACGTGGAAACATTGAATAAACTCTGGTTTGGCCAGGGCGCCCAAAAACTCCGCAGCGGGTTTTATTTTGTAGCCATCAACTATAACGGTGATCCGATCCTGCTCATCAATGGTTTTAATCCCTCTCAGTTATTGCATTTCACCCGTGAGGACCACCGAATCATCCTGATGTTAATTCACAGCGATACGGATTGGTACGACCTCAAATTCAACCTGGTTGGAGACACCTTCCCAGCCCAAGCAAACCTCGATTCGATCCGCGGTCAGCTATTTGCCCACTCAGACCGTTTTGGCCTGGATGACGTTGGGATTAACAGCAACGGTGTTCACCTTTCAGCCGGGCCCTTCGAAGCAGCTTTTGAAATCATCAATTTTTTCGGAGATATCCTGCCCTATAACCCCCACACCGACCCCCCGCTAGTGACAAAGCAGGCCATAAATAGCGGCATAGACCCTGCCATAGCTATGTCGCTTTTAAATAATCCCGAAATTGGTGAAAGCGATCTGTTCTCTGAAACAGAGAACCTTAATACAGATGCCGCTATTAAGGTTGCCAGAGAAAAATTCATTAATCCATAAACAACGCGAGGTAGTCATGATATCTATTTTAAAATCTTATTTGTATCAAGAAATTCATCAACAACCAGATGTGATCAACCGGATTCTCACCCAGCCGCAAGATGCCATCAGCGAGCTGGCGCAACAAATCCGGGCACGCGGGATCGAGCACATTTACATCGCAGCCCGCGGCACCAGCGATAACGCCGCTCGCTACGCGCAATACCTGCTTGGGGCGCACAACCAGATGGTCATCTCCCTGGCATCACCCAGCCTTTTCACACTTTACCGCCAGCCCCCCAACCTCACTAACACCCTGGTTGTGGGGATTAGTCAAAGTGGGCAGAGCCCGGATATCGTCTCCGTTCTAGAGGAAGGCAAAAAGCAAGGTGCATTAACTGCAGCCATCACCAACACTGCAGATTCCGCGCTGGGAAACATCGCTGATATCACCCTCGACTTGCAGGCAGGTGAAGAACGTTCGCTGGCAGCCACGAAAACCTTCACCGCCCAAATCGCCAGCCTGGCGCGCCTGTCCGTGGAGCTCAATCCAACCGAGGAACTTCGCCGCGATCTGGCAGAACTCGCCAATGGTTTTGATCAGGTCTTTCAATCGGAGGAACCAATCAGCCAGCTGGTCGAACGCTACCGTTACATGGCCCAATGCGTGGTCATCAGCCGGGGGTTTAATTTTGCCACGGCTTGTGAATTCGCTATCAAAATGAAAGAACTCACTTACATTCCCACAGATCCCTATTCCAGCGCAGATTTTCACCATGGTCCTTTTGCCCTTATCGACCGCGGCTACCCAGCGTTCTTAATTGCGCCCAGCGGTCTGCTGGTCTCGGAATTTAAGGCCTTGGTTGAAAAGCTCCAGCAACGTGCAGCTGAAGTAATCATGATCAGCGACCATCCTGACCTGCTTGCCCTCACCGAACACACCATTGTCCTTCCCAACACCGTGCCTGAGTGGCTTTCGCCACTCACAACCATTGTTCCCGGGCAGCTATTCGCCATGTATTTGGCGCATACACGCGGGATAGATTTTGATAAACCGCGCGGACTGAACAAAGTTACTGAAACCTGGTAAGTAAAAACGCCACTGGTGATCCCCCTCCTGTGGCGTTTTATGACTCATTATTTATTAAATATCCTGTAAAATCAGTTCGTCCAATCCCCGTTTAGGCACATGATGAACATCTTTTTCATCCCGATAGTAGGTGGTTTCAGCGCCCTCTTCAATAATATCGACCACAACTGTTTCCGCTGGTTTCCCCAGGGCAATCACCAACAGGAGTTGATACCGCTCCGGAAGCCCCAGTGCATGGGATAAGGCGTCTCCCCTTGTCGACCCAATCATGCAGCCGCCCAAACCCGCCTCAACCGCCCCTAATAGTATGCTTTGAGCCGCAATGCCATGGTCAATGCCAAAACCGGCACTGATTGCAGTATCCCCCAAAATCAAGATATATGCACTGGGTCGTTCGCCCAGCGCTGGTCCTGGCCAATCCTGCAAATCGCCCGCCCAGCCCAAATGCGGAAAAATTAAATCTTTCATCTCTGGTGTATTTCTCAACCAGAATTTTAAAGGCTGCCTGTTTCTGGCGGAAGGTGAATATTGAGCCAGGCGGATCAATTCACGCAGCGTTTCGCTGTCAATTCGGTAACGCTCATCAAATCGTCGATAACTGCGGCTGTTTTGAATCAGGTTGATTAATTTCATAATGATTGCTCCTTGTTGTATTTTGTGTCCACTTTAAAATTAAACCGGGTTCTTTTATCATTTTCCAAATCATTTTATTGGCCATCTCGCTAATTGGAAAAGGCGGCCACACTACCCAATAATTATAACGAGATACCAGAGTCGACGATCATAAAAAAGCCCGGTTGGGCCCCAACTTCAAGGGCGCAAAGAAACGCAAGTCTATCCCATCGAAAATGGGCAACCCTGCTAAATCAACAAACCAAGAAACCAAATATTTTAAATTTGGGTATCAAACGCTGTATTAATTCGTGCAATGAATGGGGAATTCATGCAAATGGTTGGGTAACCTGGTTAGCGATGATAGGTATCCGTACTGACAAGGCCGTTTTCCACACGCCAGATCGGGTGTGTTTCTGCAAATTCAGGTTCAACCATGGCAAGGTCTGTTGTCGTTAGCACAGCTTGCTCACAGTCTGCCAAGCCTTTCAACAGGTCTTTTCGACGTTCCGTGTCCAGTTCAGACATAATCTCATCCAGCAGCAAAACCGGCCATTCACCGCTACGTTGATGCAGCCAGTTGACCTCTGCCAATTTCATTGCCAAAAGCGCTGTGCGTCCCTGCCCGCGAGAGCCGAAATCGCCCAGGTCAATTTGGTTGCTGAGAAACCGCAGTTCATCCCGGTGCGGTCCCACGGTGGTCATACCTCGGGCAATCTCTTCTCCCTGGTTTTGCTTCAAAGCTTCCAGCAGCCCGTCTTGAATCTCTTCAGATGAAAACCCCGATCGGTCGGCAATCGTCTTCACGGGCAACGCCATCTGTCCATCAGAAACAACAAGCGGGTCGTAAGCCGGCTGGTAATCCAATCGCAAAACTTCCTGACCGCGGGTCAAAGCATAATGGACGCGTTGGGCTTCAATTTCCATTTCTCGGATAGCAAGAATTCGTTCCCGCATAATGAAAGCGCCATGCCTGGCGAGCATGCCATCCCAAACCGCCAGTTGTCCGCGATCTCCGCCGCGTTCGGCCAGTTGTTTAAGCAGTGCATTACGCTGAGATAGCGTTTGCGAATAGTCGCCAAGGTGCCTGACATATTGGGGCGACACCTGGGAGATCAGCATATCCAGGTATCGCCGCCGTTCTGCAGGCCCCTCCTCGATGATCCTAGCCATTTGAGGCAGAAACAACACCGCATTTAAAGTGCCAATGACCTCACTGAGCTTGCGTTTAACGCCATCCAATAAAACTTCTTTCCTGAAACGTAGGTTTCCATTGATGCTGTTGGGTTCCAGAATTAATCGCACCTCAACCCGATGCGTTTGATCCCCCCTTTGGACTTCGCCAACAATTCTGCTGACAGCAATGTGATCATCAATCGCAGCAAAACTGATCAATTGACGATCAGTGCTGGCATGAAACGAAGTAAACGTTGATAATAAATAAATTGCTTCAAGCAGGGTTGTCTTTCCCTGTGCATTATCACCCACCAACAGAAAGATTTCCCGGGGAAGCTCAAGGTCCAACCGGGAAAAGCTGCGAAAGTTCGTCAGTGATAAATGTTTTAAATGCATGGATAACTAAGTGGTTTCCATTTCATCTTCATCCTGGTCCGGGTGCCAGATTTGCTCTGCCCGGTCTGTATATAACACCCCATTGATATGATCAATTTCATGCTGGAAAATCCTCGCCAGCCAACCCTCTGCCCGGATTTTCACATTTTTTCCATGCCGGTCCTGGCCGCGCACCGTCACCACCTGCGCTCGTTCTACCTCGCCGATAAATTCCGGGACAGACAGACAACCTTCTATTCCCAATATGGTTTCTTCAGATTGACTCACAATTTCAGGATTTACCAACGCGTATAATTGCTTCGGAATGCTATCATCGTCCTCATTGCCAAACTCAACGACAATCACTCGCTTGGAAACACCAACCTGAGGCGCAGCGAGTCCCACACCCGGGGCCACACGCATGGTTTCAACCATGTCATCAATTAAAATTTGCAATTCTTCATCAAAAACCTCAACCGGTTGTGCCTTTTGACGTAAGACGGTTTCAGTATAAGGATATATCTTTCGAATGCTCATCGTATTTGCTCCCGTTGCATTTTACCAGTAAATTTTCATGACCGTTATCAACGATCTGTTTTTATTTAGAGGAACTGATTTTACCCCGATCAAGTCGATGTGTCGTCTGCGATTCAGCAGCCTTGCGATGATAAGCCGCAATCCATTCCGAAAACCGCTCCCGTTCCGCGTCAATTTCAAACTGCTTGACCTTGTCCAACCGTTCACCCATTCGGTAAAAAATATCTTCCTGAACCCTGGCTGGGTCGTATACATGGTCAAAGGAGAGGCGCGTGTTACCCACAATGATATACACCGTGCCAAAGTTGAATAAAAAACCCCAAAAGCCCAGTCGTTCATATTCAATGCTGAGTACGTTTTCCAGGGGAGCAGACCGCCGTTGAATTTTTCCCAGGGGTTTACGGTCTAAATCGATGACCTGGTCTTGGGTCACCATAAAAACATCGTTACGCCAGTCTGCGTAGACGTATAGCATCCACAGGAAGATAACAAACAGAAACACGACAATCAACGCCAAAGTTTCTGTAATCGGAAGAAAAGCCAGCCGTCCCCCCAGGCGCAGTATAGCGGCTGCTACCATTAAAGCCGTCAAGAGAAGGGGCAAAAACAGGCCTCGGATGAGAACAAACCAGTGTTTACGATAGGTAATTGCGCCGTCATGCTCATACCGTAGCCTAATAAAGTCTGAAAACAACCAGGTGAAAAAACCGGGTTCTTTCAATTCCAGTTCTGCTTCCAGCGATGCCTGGCGTGCAGTTTCCACCTCGACGACATCCTCAGCATCAGCGGACAAATTTAATAGTTCCTGCAATTTTCGGCTCATGATGCGCGCTTCTTCACGCCTGTTCACAGATTGCAAACGGCGCCAGTAAGATTCGATCATGCTGGCCGTTTCCTCAGCATACGCAATTTCCCGCAAACGGATCGTGCCCACATAAGTGGTCACCACCACATCTCCAAAGCCTAATAAGGTTCCCAATCGGGAGCGATGAATGCCCACCGACATAATCGCTCGCAATGGCGCTTCCTGGCGGCTATCATGAATAAAAGCGACTTTTTCAATCCATACCACACGTTTATTCGTCACGATGAAAAAGTCGTTTTGCCAATCGTTGTAGGCCCAAATCGACCACAATAAGCAGGCGGTTAAGCCTGTCGCGAAGGTAATCCATCCATAACTACGCCCTGGCAGCCAGAACCATTGGAAAAACACAGAAATCAGCACCACAAACACACCCACGAGCATCGGCGGAATCAATCTCGACCACATGATGGCAGGATGCCGGCGGGTCATCACATGGACGTGTTCATCTTCATGTAACCAGGGTAATGAAACCTGAGATGCCAGCTGCCGGCTTTGAATGGCTACGTCCAGCATTGCTTCAAGATCAGTTATTTGATCATAGATTTCTGCATAACGCTTGTACTCAAGGGCGAGGACGACCGTTACCCCACAAGAAACTGCCCGATAAGCGTGGGGATCATCATACAAAAGCGCTTCCTCACCAAAATAATCACCCCCGGAGAGGTTCGCCATTAAAATTTCTTCATCAGCCAGATCGAAAAATAATGCCACCCGACCCTCATAAAGGACGTACATCGCCTCTGGTGAATCCCCGGTATCAAAGATCACCTCACCATCGCGATAAACCCTCGCGATGAATGAATCAGCTAAAAACTGTATTTCTTCGAGGGCAAGTTGAGAAAATATCGGAACCTCTGATAGGGTTTCAATAACTGTCTCTCGCCTGATGTCCATGTTACAAGTATAAAACAAGTTCAGGCTTTAATAAACACTTTTCCAAAACCAGGAGCTATCGAGGTATGATTGTTGCCGCATTCATCATCTTGTTTCACTTAACTGATAAGCACTTTAAAAGATTGGGAAGCAGACTATAAAGTGCGCCTCAGGTCACTGTTATTCACTAAACAGAAAAAGGAAAACCTCCTATAATTAGCATCGGTTATATTTTTACATCGTCATATTGAATATGATATAATTTATCTAATTAGAGATAATAGAGCAAATGAGAACAAAATGAATTGCACGAATTGCCAGTCTGAACTCCGATTTGGTGCGCATGTGTGCACTTCATGTGGCCACCCTGTTTCGGTCAACGTTCAACGGGAAGAGCTGTACTTTTCTCGCCTGACTGCCTTCGCGCCCGATACGCTGATTCGCAAAGTTCGGGTGGCGCCGTATCTCGCCAAAGAGCGACGCATCGTTACCGCCATCATGATCACGATAGCTAACGACGCATTAATTTCCGAAAAAATTCCGGATTTTGAACACACTCAGCTGCTCAACGATCTCCTCGACCATATTGCTAAGCGTATCTACGAGTACGAGGGCGCCATTGCCAAGCTGTGGAAGTATACCATCCTGGCTTTCTTCGGCGCTCCCATTTCCCATGAAGATGACCCGCTGCGGGCTGTCCACACGGCCGCTTTGGTTTTAAAAGACATCGACCTTCTCAATCAAACAGTCAAAGCTGCACACGGTGTCACCCTTCAGATGAAAGTTGTGTTGAACACCGGGCCCATCCTGATTGGGAATATAAAACCCAATTTGAAGTTTGACTTCCAAACTCTGGACGGAACCATTGATCGCATCGATCTGGCCATCGCAGCCGAGATTCCCCACACCAAGGTAGTCCTGTTCGATGACACCTATCAATTTGTTCGCCCCTTCGTCAAGGGCACTAAATTAGATCCCATATTTTGTGAGGATGTTCAGGAACCGCTCCATCTTTGGCGGGTCAACCAGATTATTGATCGCAAAAGCGCTTTGCATCGATCCCCGATAGCTCAGATCACCAGCCTGATCGGCCGAAAAAAAGAGCTGGATTCATTGCTCGAACTCAGTGAAACGGTTTTAGCCGGGTTGGGCCGGGTTGGTCTGGTTTTAGGTGAACCGGGGATTGGTAAATCCAGGTTGATCCTGGAGTGGAAACGCCAAATGAAAATACTGTACCCAAAGACACCTATGCGTTGGATTGAAGCCCACAGCCTGGCCTTTGGGCAGGAATTAGCCCATCACCTGCTTAAAAATCTCCTGCGGGCAGCCCTGGATATTTCTGCCACAACACCCGATGCTCAGACGAAAGAAATTTTAAGCGCCGCCCTCATGAACAGCATCTGCCCGGGTGATGAAAACATAATCCTTTACCTGGCCCATCTGCTAGAATTAGAGCTTTCTGAGCAAGAGGAAGCGCAAGTTCACCTTTTGCAGGCTCAGGAACTGCGCAACAAGTATTTACACTCGATCCAGACCTTCTTCCGGTGTCTTTCAATGCAGCAGCCTCTAATCATCGTGCTGGAAGACCTCCACTGGGCAGATGCCTCTTCGGTAGATCTTCTGATTGACCTGCTTTCCCTGACCTCATCTGCACCAATTTTGTTTTGTTTGGTTTCTCGCCCGGATCATGATTCCGTCGGTTGGAGCCTGATTAAAGCCGTTCGTGAAAAAATAGGTTTGCGAATGACAGAGCTAACACTGGAGAATCTCTCTGAGAGCGAGAGTCAATCCTTTGTTGAACAATTAATCAATTCTAAAGATATTCCAAAAATCATCCAAACCGCCGTACTCAACAAATCGGAGGGTAACCCTTACTTTATCGAAGAGCTTGTCAACATGTTGATCAATGAAGGCGTCTTGCTCCAAAAGGGTAAAGGGTTTGTCATCTCAACAAAAATTGACGAAGACCGCATTCCTGACAGCCTGCAAGGTCTGCTAACAGCCCGGATCGACCGCTTGCCCGAGGACGCGCGTCTGACGCTGCGCATTGCCAGCGTAATCGGTCGTTATTTCCCCGAAAAAGTGATCGCCAATGTCATGAAAGCACACGCACCGGACGTCAACCTGCTGGCACAACTAAATATTCTCGAATCGCTGCAAATTCTCTCCGTCGCAGAAGTTAAACCCGTGCTCACCTACAAATTCCATCACGTCTTAATGCACGAAGCCGCCTATCATTCAATCATCGAGGCTGATCGGGAGGATCTGCATCGCAGCGTCGGTTTAGCCCTGGAATTTCTATATCCTAACCAAAAAGAACGTTTGGCGTCTCAACTGGGATATCATTTCTTAATTGCCAGAGACATAGAAAAAGCCTTTCAATATTTAGATTTGGCGGGCCATGTCTCCATGAGGGCCTTTGCCGCTGCAGAGGCTGAGGACTATTTTTCTCGTGCAATTACCCTAACTTCAAACCTGGAACAACTCGCCCATCTTTACACCGACCTGGGTGAAGCGCGTGCCCAACAGGGAAAACACCGCCAGGCCGTCCAAGCCTGGAATGAAGCCATTCGCCACCTCCACCACCTCAATGACCCCGATCGCCTGGCCAGGGTATATGCCTGGTCAGCGCGTTCTGCCTGGTGGGGGTATGACCCTAAACACAGCCTTGAAATTTGTCTTGCGGGGTTAAAAGCCGTTGAAGGGGCTGATGAAAGCCCTGATATCGCCTATCTCATCCATGAGACTGGTCGCTCGTATTTATTTAACGATCAACCCGATAAAGCCCGCGCCTTTTGTGAACAATCCCTTGAAATGGCCCAGCATTTAGGGGCGGTGGATGTGCAAGCAGAGGCCCTGGCCACCATTGGCATCCTCCCCACAACCAGGCCAGAACAGGCCATCGACGCGCTTGAAATGGCTGTGAAAATCAGTGAGGAAAATAATCTTTATAGCCCGGCCTCGCGTGCCTACATTAACCTGGCTGCAGTCATAGATAACCTTGGCGAGGTTCGATTGGCGCGTGATTATCGCATGCGGGCCATCCAGCTCGGACGGAAAATTGGCAGTATTTCCGACGAATTATTCCTTCATCAAACCATTGCCCGGGCGTCACTCTGGCTGGCAGATTTTAACGATGCGAAGACCAGGCTCGTTCAAAGCGAACAGCTTATCCAGCAAACAGAAACGCACCTTTCAGAAGCTTGGTTGACCCAATCCTACCTGGAAGGAAATTATCACCGCCTGAAAGGCAATTTCGACCAGGCACTCGAGATCTTCACCGAATTAATCGGGCGCAGCCGTCAGCTTGGAGATGCTCAACAACTCGTCGCTGCCCATCTTGCATTAACTGAAACGCTCTTTGAACCTTACCTCTTGGAGGACACGGATCACAATGCCGCCGATTTAAACCTCGCCCTCAATATGCTTGAATCCGCCCAGGAGCAACCCGGAAAAGACGCACATTTCCCCCGGGTTGGTGCGCTGTGCCTTACGAGCGATATTTTAACCGCCAAAGGTGATTTCGAAAAAGCCAAGCTGGCCTTGAGCCGGGCAGAAGAGGTTTATCGCGCCCTCCCCAACATGAGCGACCGGGTCAGGATTACACATGCCCAGGCCAGAATTAAAGCAGGCGAAAAATATTATCAGGAAGCGATTAACCTGCTTGTTGAATTAGATCACCTGCTGGAAAAAATGGAAGGGCGCTGGTGGCGTGCCCGGGTCTGGTTAGAGCTTGGTGAGATCTACCTCAAAAGAAACGGGCCTGAAGATATCGATCAGGCTCAAAACTATTTCCGCAATTCGCTGGCAGAATTTAATGAATTGGAAGTAAGTTATTACCCCGATGTCATTGTCGAAAAACTGCGCCAGGTACAACACATCTCCCGGGCGACAGCCATCGCGCATCATAAGGTCACCGAAGAATTGGAACAAGCCGGACGGGTGCAACATACATTAATTCCTACTCATTCCCCGGTGATCCCCGGATACGAGATCAACGGCATCCTGTTGCCTGCGCGCGAGACTTCCGGCGATTTTTATGATTTCATTGAACTGGGTGATGGTAGGCTCGGTATTGTTATCGCTGATGTGGGGGATAAAGGCGCCGGCGCAGCGCTCTATATGGCCATGAGCCGAACACTGATCCGCACCTACGCAAAAGAGAGTCTGATGAGCCCCAAACAGGTCGTGCAACAGCTCAACAGGCGCATCCTGACAGACACCCAGTTGGGAATCTATCTGACTGTCGTCTTTGGCATCCTTGATCCTGACCTGGAAACCTTTACTTATGTCAATGCCGGTCACAACCCACCCATCCTGCTTGTCCAGGACAACGAGCAGATCAAATTAACCGAGTTCAAAAAGACTGGCACCCTGGTCGGTATCTTTCCAGAAAATACTTGGGAGGAAAAATCGATCACCATCCAAAACGGCATTGTACTGATTCTCTATACAGACGGAATTACCGAAGCACAAAACAAGGACGGCGCTTTTTATGGAATCGACCGTTTTTACGAAGTATTAAAGGACAACTTCTCCCTATCTGCAGAAGACCTGCGTAACTGCATCTTAGAAGATGTCCAGGCTTTTACAGGTTCATCACCTCGTTTAGATGATATCACCCTGGTGATTATCTCAAAGTTTGATGCGCATACTTAAAAAACAGCCTGGCTATTTTGGCCAGGCTGTCTGCGATTTAAGCAAATTTACTTCGACATTTCCGCCTGATCCAGGTTGGGCAGGTTAACCATAATTTTTTTCTTGAACACCACCTGTCCATCTTCAATATCAATCAGAACGGTATCCCCATAGACAAAATCACCAGAAAGCAAGCTGATCGATAAGGGGCTTTCAACATACTTTTGTAGCGCTCGTTTGAGCGGGCGGGCTCCGAAGGCCGGGTCATAACCCTCGTTAGACAGCCATACCCGGGCTTCTTCTGTTAGTTCCACGTGTATACCGTAATCATCCAGCCGCGCCTGAATTTCTTCCATCTGCATACCTACAATTTCATGCATATCGTCCTTCGTCAGCAGTGAAAATAGGATAATTTCATCAATGCGATTAAGGAATTCCGGCCTGTAGGCACCTTTCAGTGCTTTTTCAATTTTTTCTTTATCAGCTTTATCATCTTCATTCTCTGAACTCAAAAAGCCCAGGGTTCCGCCCCGGGTCACATATTCAGTACCCAGGTTGCTGGTCATGATCAGCACGGTATTTCTAAAATCAACCACCCGGCCCTGCCCATCGGTCAGTCGTCCATCATCAAGAATTTGCAGCAGTGCGTTCCACACCTCGGGGTGTGCTTTCTCAATCTCATCAAATAACACCACCCGGTACGGGCGCCGGCGGACAGCCTCGGTTAGTTGACCGCCCTCTTCATAACCAACATATCCTGGCGGAGCGCCAAACAAGCGTGAAACTGCATGCTGCTCACGGTATTCGCTCATGTCAATCCGCACCAGGGCATCCTCATCATCGAACATAAATTCTGCCAGGGCTTTTGCCAGTTCGGTTTTACCCACACCGGAAGGGCCAATGAAAATAAACGAACCAATCGGTCGCCGCGGGTCTTTCAAGCCGCTCCGGGCTCGCCGGATCGCATCAGCCAAAGCTTCAACTGCCTTCGCTTGCCCCACCAGGCGTTCATGCAGACGGGCTTCCATATGCAGTAATTTGTCTTTTTCATCTTCTAACATTTGAGAGACGGGTATACCCGTCCACTGGTTGATCACTTCAGTGATGTCGTGCACATCCACCACTTCATTCAATTCATGTTCCTGTTCCCAGCGATCGCGTTGATGGTTGAACAGTTCTTCAAGGCGCAAGCGTTCAGATTTCATCGCAGCCGCATGTTGAAAATCGCTCTCTGTCCCCGCTTGTTCTTCCTCTTTCAAAAGACGGTCGATTTCGCTTTTCATTTTTTTAAGATCATCTGGCAGCGAATACAGGGCACCCCGCAGCTTAGCCGCGGCTTCGTCGATCAGGTCAATTGCCTTATCAGGCAAACGTCGATCAGTAACATAACGGGTCGATAGTTTCGCAGCCTGGACTAAAGCCTCATCTGAGAAAGTCACCTTGTGATGGGCTTCATACCGACCTTGCAGGCCGCGCAGCATCTCAATCGTATCGTCAACGGTGGGTTCCTCCACAAAAATTGGCGCAAACCGCCGCTCAAGGGCAGCATCTTTCTCGATATATTTATGATATTCATCCAACGTGGTGGCGCCCACACACTGTAATTCGCCGCGAGCCAGGGCCGGTTTCAGCATGCTGGATGCATCTATCGCACCCTGGGCCGCGCCTGCCCCTACCACGATATGCAGCTCATCGATGAACAGGATAATCTCACCTTCAGAGCGTTGGATCTCCTCAATCGCCGCTTTCAATCGCTCTTCAAATTCACCCCGAAAGCGTGTACCAGCGATCATGGCGCCCAGGTCGAGGGAGACAACACGTTTACCCATCAAGATCTCGGGGACATCATCGGTTGCGATCTTCTGAGAAAGACCCTCTACAATGGCAGTTTTTCCAACACCTGCTTCACCGATCAAGACCGGGTTATTTTTCGTCCGGCGACATAAAATCTGGATCAAGCGCAATATTTCATTATCACGCCCGATCACCGGGTCTAATTTGCCTTCACGAGCCAATTTTGAAAGATCACGCGAATATTTATCCAATGTTCGGTAACGCGACTCAGCCTTAGGGTCCGTCACCGTCTTACCGCCACGCAACTCTTCAATGGCAGTCATCACCCGCTGGTGTGTGATTCCCAAATCATCCATTAAGCGGGATGCCGGGGTGTTGCGCTCGCTGAGAATGGCCAAGAAGAGATGCTCTGTGGAGATGTATTTGTCCTTCAAACGGTTGGCTTCCTGGTTAGCCTGATCAACAATTCGTTTAACTCGAATGGTGATAAAAACCTGACCGGCGCCACCGCCAAAAATATTGGCTTTCGGGCTGGTCCGCAGAATATAATCTAACCTTTCTTTGAAGTTCTCCTCATCAACATCGAGAGTTTCCAACAATTGTGAGATAACACCTTCAGGCTGCTCGATCAGAGCCAGTAAAATATGTTCAGTATCAATCTGATTGTGCCCATATCGTTGAATAATCTCAGCCGCTCGTTGTGCAGCCTCCTGAGCACGTTCAGTAAAACGATCAAATCGCATCATAATCGTACTTATCCTTGGTTAAATGGTTAAAATTGTCCACTTTGGAACACTTAAATTATAACATTTATAATTGCTCGCCGTAACCATTCATACAAGAAAACTATAAAATATTAACAATGCTTCAGGTTAAGATGCCATGATTGCACCAGAAACAGCTTATAAAATCAGCATCGCATCACCAAAAGAGAAAAAGCGGTAATCTTCGTCGATGGCCACCTCGTATGCTTTGAGGATCAATTCCCGATCAGCAAAGGCGCTCACCAGCATCAGCAGGGTTGATTTTGGCAAATGAAAATTTGTGATCATCACATCCACAGCTTTGAAAGTAAATCTGGGCAGGATAAACAGATCAGTTGGCCCTGAAATCGGAGAGACAACTCGTTCATCAGCTCTTCTTTGGGCGGCCGATTCTAACGTGCGAACGCTGGTTGTCCCCACCGCGATCACCCGTTTGCCGGCAGCTTTGGCCGCATTAATTTCATCCGCCGCACGGCGGTCTAATTGACACCATTCTGTATGAATTTTGTGCGTCCGGGGGTCTGCTTCGGTTACGGGTGCAAAGGTATCCAGCCCCACGTGCAAGGTCACCCGGGCAAATAAGACGCCTTGATCAGCCAGCTTTTTCATCAGCAGGTTCGTAAAATGCAAGCCGGCAGTCGGTGCAGCCGCGGAGCCTGGTGCGGTCGCATAGATGGTTTGATACCGTTCCGGGTCGTCCAGTCGGGTGTGGATATAGGGTGGCAAGGGAACATTTCCGACACGATCAAAAAACAGCTCGATCGGTTCGTCAAAGCGTACCAGCCGTTTAGAGCCATCCAGCATCGCAACGATCTCTCCGGCGGGGCCATCTTCTATCGATAACCGTCTGCCCTGGGTTAACCCTTTCCCACCGACTAATGCGGTCCAGGTACAGGCATCACCTTTTTCCAGCAGCAGTAATTCCACTCTCCCCCCACCAGGTTGTTTCCTGGCAAAGATGCGCGCCGGGATGACACGCGTCTCGTTAATGACCAAGATATCGCCCGGATTTAAAAACCGGTCAATCTCCCAGAACTGACTGTGTTCAATCAGCCCTGTGCTGCGATTAACAACCATCAAACGTGAATTATGGCGGGGTGTAACAGGGGTTTGTGCAATTCGATCCCGGGGGAGATCATAATCAAAATCAGTTGTGCGCATGAAGGGTCTTTGAGAATTAAAATAATTTCTGTTGCGAATCCTGGCGGTTGGCTTCAAACCCAAGGTGTTCATAGGCACTGCGCGTCGCCAGGCGTCCTTGGGAGGTACGCTCAAGGTAGCCCAATTGCAATAAATAGGGTTCTACCACGTCCATGATCGTATCCGGTTCTTCACTTATCGAGGCAGCGATCGTGTTTAAACCCACCGGCCCTCCATCATATTTTTCAATCAAACACAACAGCACCCGGCGGTCCAATTCATCCAGGCCAAGCTTATCGATATTCAATAAATCCAAAGCAGCCTTTGAAACCTGCCCGGTGATTTTCCCATCCGCTCGAACCTGAGCATAATCCCGAACCCGGCGCAACATGCGCAAGACCACGCGTGGCGTGCCCCGTGCCCGCCTGGCAATTTCCAACACCCCCTGGTCATCATAATCCACCTGGAGCAAACTGGCGCCGCGTCGGGAGATATCAACCAAGGCGTCTACATCATAATAATCCAATCGATAGGTCGCACCAAACCTGGCCCGCAAAGGCGATGTGATCAAAGCCAACCGGGTGGTAGCCCCCACCACGGTGAAGTGCGGCAATTTCAAGCGGATAGACCGTGCCGACGGACCTTTGCCGATCACAATATCCAGTGAAAAATCTTCCATCGCTGGGTAAAGCACTTCTTCCACGATCCTGCCCAACCGGTGAATCTCATCAATGAACAAAATATCGCCCTGGCGCATGTTTGTCAGAATAGCCGCCAGGTCACCCGCGCGTTCAATGGCTGGCCCGGAGGTCACCTTGATATTGACGCCCATTTCATTCGCCAGGATGTGGGCCAGGGTCGTCTTTCCCAGCCCGGGCGGGCCATAAAAAAGCACATGATCCAGCGCTTCCGATCTCAGTTTAGCTGCCTCAATCAGAATAAGTAAATTATCTTTAATCTGCGCCTGACCGATCAACTCGGTCAGGTTGGTCGGACGCAGTGCCCGGTCAAATTGATCCTCTGGTTGTATGTCGCCATCGGTGATTCGATTCGTTGCAGTTGACATCATAGAAACGATTATACCCGATCATCCAGTCTCTCCACCTATCAGCATGGTCACTATTATATACGGTGGTTGCCTGTAAGTATCACTTGGGGGCAATTAGAAAAGCATAAAAATGGTATTATCATAGACATTACAAGCTGCCAAAGGAGAATCCATGCCAAGACAACCCATCAATATTGAAAAGCTGTGCTTACAACCCCATTATTCGTTTCATCATAAGTCGGCGGTATTAACCTCGGGCGATTACCTGAAAAAAGACTTCAACAGTATGACCATTGGATGGGGCGCCATTGGCACAATGTGGAGCCTGCCCTTTGCTTTTGTTGCGGTCAGGCATTCCCGCTACACCTATCAATTTATGGAGAAATACGATACGTTCACCGTAGCGTTTTTTCCAGAACAATACCACGATGCGCTCCAAATTTTAGGGACACGCTCCGGACGGGATGGCGATAAAATTGCCGCATCAGGCCTGAATCCTGAAACATCAACCCAAATTCTTGCACCCTCCTTTGTGGAAGCAGAACTGGTGCTCGAATGCCGGAAAATGTATGCGAATGATTTGAACCCGGCAAATTTTATATACGAATCAATTGAAGAACGCTATCCCGATAAGGATTACCACTGCATTTATTATGGTGATATCGTTGCTGTAACCGGGGTTAAAAAATATCAGGCTTAATTTAACGTCCCCTGATTAATGCCATCCCAACCGGGGGTAGTTGTTGACGCCCTGATCAGCGGGCAAAGAGCTCACGCAGGTTAGAGATGATCATATACAACCCGGTGATTACCACAGCAACCATTAAAATAAACCAGAAAAACTGAACTACGAGCACCCCCAGGCTGATGGTCGCCAGAATAATGGCAATCCAGCGCACCAGGTCAGCCAGGCGCCGTTTAAAAGCTGCCTCTACCACGATCATCAATAGGGATAAACTGGCCAATCCATACACTAAAAATGGTTTGGCAAATAGCACCATTAAAACCACCCCGATAATCATCAAACCGATGCTGATTGCGGCCCAAATTTCAGCCAGACCGCTGAAGCGTAAGGCGCTCTTTGCTTGAGGTTGGTGCGGATGTTTGATATGTGCGCGCAATATATCGATATGGTCTGAGCAATCCTCCAGGGGGAAAGCCTCAAGCGCCTCGAGCTTGGCTTGTTCAATCGTCAGTCGGCGGCGCTTCCCTGCCAGAACCTGGCGCTCATCGTCCAGAGCCCGAGAAAGCTCCGCCACCTCCATACGAAGATGCGGGCTTTCCCGAATAGCCATCAGATCAAAGCCGCGCGCATAATGCACGCGCTGCAGTTGATTAATTTCTTCCTGTAAAGCATGGATACCGTTCTGCAAGTCTGTTTTCCTGCTTGTCAGCATCGCAGCCTGTTCTACCGGTGGAATCACTTTCTCCAACCCCGCCCAACCCAGCGGGTCAAACCAGGCTGAACGCACCGTACCATCCCGGTTGTAGCGCGGGCCGGCAGGTGCGTCCTCGCCTGAAAATGGATCCTGGGCATAGTACCCCCACAGGCCGCGAAAATTCATCACCCACATGGGGGGCGGCTCAATCAAAACCGGCGGCGCCCACGCTTCCTCACAACCACAACCAATCGAAAGTCCGTCTCCCATGGCATAATCAACAAAGGGGATTGTAAATACCTGCGGTTTATTAGCATCTGCAACCTTCTGTGCTCGGTTTTCCTGGAAAATCTTACCAAACACGGCGTCGATGTGACCTTTCAGCCGGGTAAGGGTTTTAAAAAATGGCAGGATCAGCTCCGTTAGATATTCGCCTTCTGTGAAGTAACTGGCATGTGAACCGCCGCCGACAAATACAACCGGGTGTTCACCAACCTTCTGGAGTTCCGGATCGTTCCAATGTCTGCGAAGGTCATCACCGGAGAAATTATGGCAGGCATAAGCCACCCAAGCTGCTTGCACCTTACCCTGTACATCTTCATAAGCATAAATATTGACCATTTCCCAATCCCCTTCATGGTCATTGGCCCCAAAGAAGCCAGAGCGCCAGCTATTGAATGGGTAAAAATACCAGTATTGCAAAATGATCCATCCGTTTTCTCGGATAACTCGGCCGTAATACTGAAACGACTTATTTTCTGCTAGTATTTTCTTATAAGTCAGCATGGAAGCAGCCGCAGAATCGCCGGGCACCCGTCCGCGCAGCAGAAGTATCAGCGAAAAAGCGGTGTCGACCAACCTGGCCAGGTAACCCACCCGTGCCAGACGACTTCTGCTGGGCTTGAATTCTTTGGTCTTAATGGCGTCACGCAACTCATTGAACCGGAGCTCGGCCATTTCGGCTAAATTCATTGGGGAGATGAATTGTAAATAATACACCGTATCACTCCCCTCCAACTGCATTTGACCCAAGCATTCGAGGTTCAATTCACCTTCTGCAACCAGCTCCTCCGGCGGCAGTTTGGATGATTTTGCCCATAAGCTGGCTTTATTAACGTAATCTTCGACGGCAAAGGGATAAAATTGTTCGCCCTGGGTGAATTTTAAAATCGGTTCAAACCGCTTTAAAAGGGCAGTATCATCTCGTTCAGACAAGTAAACCCTCCTCTAAAGCTTCATCTGCCTGTAAAAACCATTGCCGTACATCGCCATAATTTAAATACATCACCATGATGATGCCCAGCACCAGCAGCCAGTATGCCTGGGACGGTTGATGCAAAAAATACAGGGCTAAACCGCTGACAAGCGTTCCAATCTGAGCAAGCAAGCCCAAAATCCAGGCGGTTGGTTTCCCACGATAAAAAATTAATCCCGCTAAAAACGCAAACACGCCTGCGCTCTCTAAGACTGCAAACAACATGACGTCATAAAACAAAATCTCATCCCGGGCATATTCCCCGGGCGTTTGTAAAAACAAGGCCAATGCTCCCCGGAATTCCAACCAAAATCGAGGCCATGAGCTAAGGAATGACCAGCGGTTTGTGAGTAAATTTAACCCCAAAAAGGTCAGTACCGGGAGTTGTAAAACAAGCAAAACCGTCAAAATAGGAATTAGCCTGGGTCGGTGCTGTTTTTCTTTTGGCATGATCATCCTCTCGCGTTCAAAGCAACGGTTTTGCGCTGTTAACTTGGATAAGGTTGATTTTAGTGAATAATTGATACATATGCAAGCTAAGATGGCGGTCGACAACAAATTCCGCAAATGAACGCGGTATAATCAGCATCACACAGAACCATGCGGAGAAAACCATGACGGAAAAGAGAATTCGAGTTCTAATCGCTAAACCTGGTCTGGACGGACATGATCGTGGAGCGAAGGTTATCGCACGAGCGTTAATGGATGCCGGCATGGAGGTGATTTACACCGGCCTAAGGCAAACGCCCGAGATGATCGCTGAAGCAGCTCTCCAGGAAGATGTCGACGTGGTCGGCCTGTCCATCCTCTCTGGTGCCCACAATGCCCTCGTACCTGCTATAATCGAGAAATTACACTCAAGTGGTTTGACCAATATCAAGGTTTTTGTTGGTGGCATTATACCGGAACCAGATATCGCCGGGTTGCTGGACTTAGGTGTAAAGGCTGTTTATGGCCCTGGCACCGATACCCAGACCATTATTGCGGATATCCAACACGCCATGCAACGTTCGAGCAGGTGACAATGCCCCAAATTGATCCGATTGCCATTCGCCAAGGTGACCGCCTGGCACTTTCACGGGCGCTGACCATGATCGAAAACAATGCGCCTGAAAGCCGTGCTTTGCAATCAGCCCTGTTTCCGTTTACTGGTCATGCCCACCTCATTGGTGTCACCGGTGCCCCCGGTGCTGGGAAAAGCACCCTGGTTAATCAGCTGGCGATGGGTCTGCGGCAGGGAAAAGAAGGGCAACCTGCTCCAAAAGTCGCGATTATAGCCGTTGATCCCACCAGCCCATTTACAGGCGGCGCCCTGCTCGGCGATCGCATCCGTATGGGTGGCTTAGCCGGCGACAAGGGCATTTTTATCCGCTCAATGGCATCTCGGGGTGTCCTGGGTGGCCTGGCCAGCCATACTGCAGCCTTCGTCACCATTTTGGATAGCGCTGGCTTCGACCTGATCATCATCGAAACCATTGGCGCTGGTCAGGCAGAAGTCGGTATCGCCAGCCTGGCCCACACGGTTGTCGTCGTGGAAGCCCCAGGCATGGGCGATGATATCCAGGCCATCAAAGCGGGCATCCTTGAAATTGCCGATATCATCGTCGTCAACAAAGCCGATCGACTTGGAGCCGAAAACACAATCCGTGCCTTGCGAGTTATGCTTGAAATGGCTCAGGGAAAGTCTGGCGCCTTCGATATCAAAGGCAAACACGGCCTGGATGCCCTCTTGCCGACCATTAAAGAAAAACAAAAACCTCAACCGGGTTGGATCCCGCCGATTCACACTACAATCGCCACTGAGGGACAGGGGATTGCCCCCCTGATTGAGGATATCCTTCGCCATGGTGAACACCTCGCACACACCGGGGAATGGCAACAAAAAGAAGCCGCACGCTTACGACGTGATATACAAGCCCTGATCAGAAACACCCTGTTAGACCAATGGTGGCAAAAGCAGGACGAAAACCAGTTTGAAGAGATTCTGGCCGATGTTCTTCAAAGAAAATACAGCCCTCTTGAGGCTGTGGAAAGATTGCTTTAAAATAACGGTCGGCTTTGTTCGATCAACAAAGACATGACGAAATTATTGGTGATGGACTGGAGAAAATAAATTAATGAAACGCACCCTTATCAAAGATTTAAATCAACACATTGGCGAGCAGGTCACCATTCAGGGTTGGCTGCATACGCTGCGCGATCAAAAGAATATGCAGTTTTTAATTATGCGCGACCGCACCGGGCTGGTACAGGTTGCCCACTATAAAAAGGGAGACCTCGACCTGGCGGAAACCATCTCAGGGCTGGGAACAGAATCTGCTTTGCGCCTCACCGGGAAGGTGATCGAAAATGAGATCGTTAAATTAGGCGGACTCGAGATCCAGCTTGAAGACCTCCTGATTGAAAACGCAGCAGAGATCCCATTGCCATTTGAGCCCTTTGGTGAATACTTGCCCGAACAGGACTTTCGCCTCGATTGGCGCTTCCTCGATTTGCGCCGGCAGATCAACCAGTTGATTTTCGAAGTGCAAACCACGGCTGTGCAGGCGATGCGGGAATTTTGGCTGCAGAAAGGTTTTATCGAAATCCACTCGCCGAAGATCATGGGAACCCCCAGTGAGAGCGGCGCAGAACTGTTCAGCCTGCCCTATTTTGACACCACAGCTTATTTAGCCCAGTCCCCCCAGTTTTACAAACAAATGGCAATGGCCGCTGGATTTGAGCGCGTGTTCGAATTCGGTCCGGTCTTTCGGGCCGACCCCTCCTTCACGTCACGCCATATGACCGAGTTCACCGGTGTCGATATGGAAATTTCCTGGATTGATTCCCACGAAGATGTGATGGCAACCATGGAACGCTGGTTGGCCTATACCACCCAAAGTGTGATTGAAAAGCACGATGAAGCCATCGCAGCCACGCTGGGGCATCATCTGGAGGTTCCGGCGGTGCCTTTCCCACGCATCACAATGGCAGAAGCACACCAACTTCTAAATGAAATCGGTTACAAGCTGCCCTTTGAAAAGAAATTTGACCTTGACCCCGGCGCCGAGCGAGCTTTGGGCGCACATTTCAAAGAAACCCAAGGGCACGATTATGTCTATGTCACAGACTGGCCCTTTGAGGCTCGGCCTTTCTACCACATGCTGCACCCTAATGCACCAGGCCTGACACGCAGTTTTGACCTGCTCGGTAAAGGGCTGGAGATTGCCACCGGCGCACAGCGGGAGCATCGCTACGAGGTGCTCAAAGCGCAAGCCCTTGAAAAAGGTCTTTCGTTGGAGGTGATCCAAGGCTATCTGAATTACTTCCGCTATGGTACACCACCGCATGGCGGCTTTGGATTTGGACTCAGCCGGTTCATGATGGTTTTACTGGACCTGCCCAATATCCGAGAAGCTGTGTATATCTTCCGTGGACCAACCCGGTTAACACCATAAAAGAAGAAAGGGAAAGACGCCATGCCACACCTGTTTGGGAAGAGAATTCGCCTTCGGGCCGCTGAAAGAACCGATATCGATATTTTTTGTCGCTGGATCAATGACCCGGAGGTCACAGAAAACCTAGCGTTGGTATTCCCAATGTCACTGGCCCAAGAGGAACACTGGTATGAAGATATGCTCAAAAAACCACCCAGCCATCATGTGCTGGTCATCGATATACAGGCAGAAAACCAGTCTGACACCTGGCAAGCTATCGGCAACTGCGGGTTTTTCAATGTCGATTGGCGCAACCGATCCGCAGAAATCGGCATCATGATTGGCGAAAAACAACATTGGAATAAAGGATATGGGACCGAAGCCATGCATGTTCTCATCAAACACGGGTTTGAAACCCTTAACCTGCACCGCGTCTGGCTACAGGTTTACTCAAAAAACCCGCGTGGCATTCGCTCCTACGAGAAAGCCGGCCTCACCCGTGAGGGCCTCTTTCGCCAGGCGCATTACCAGCACGGCAAATATTACGATGTCCACATCATGAGCATTCTCAGGGATGAATGGCACTTGTCAGATGCATCGGATGACCAACATTAGGAGGCAGAATTAATAGTTATGACCAAACCACACATGCAACATGATCTATTGTTTGGAAATATCAAATTGTTTGCAGGCACAGCCGCTCCCGATCTCTCGCAGGAAATCTCCAACTACCTTGGCATTCCGCTTTGCGGTCGCGATATTATCCAGTACCCCAACGAGAATATCTTTGTTAAACTCCACAGCTCCGTCAGAGGTCAGGATTGCTACGTGATCCAACCCACAGGTTCACCCGTCCATGAAAACCTGATGGAACTGCTCATCCTTATTCAAACCCTCAAGTTGGATTCAGCGGGCCGAATCACCGCCGTGGTTCCCTACCTGTGTTATGGGCGCTCGGATAAAAAGGATAAACCCCGTGTGCCCATCACCGCCCGTCTGGTGGCCGACTTGATCCAAATTGCCGGAGCAGACCGTTACATGACCTTCGATTTGCATGCCGGTCAGATTCAGGGATTCTTCTCTATTCCCGGTGATGTTTTACGCGGCTTTCATATTCTTAAAGACTATTTACTGAAAATCGGCCCTGGCCTGCACAATCCAGTTGTTGTCACTGCCGATCTTGGCTTTGCAAAAAAGGCCCGCCCCTATGCTGAATTACTGCATACCGGCCTGGCTTTCATCGAAAAATTACGCACCCAGGATATGAACAACCCGATTTCAATGACAATCATCGGCGATGTTAAAGATCGGGATGTTATCCTGGTCGATGATGAAATCAATACCGGCGGGTCCATGGTGCACGCTGCTGAGATTCTCAAACAGCATCATGTTCGCAATATCTACATGGTCTTCATTCATCCGGTTTTTTCAAAAGATGCCCCCCAACGCTTGGCGAACTTACCGGTAGAGCAGTTCATCACCCTGAATTCCGTCCCTATTTCTCGAGAAGTACAAGAATTATTTGGCGATCGCCTGGTCGTTCTTTCCGTCGCACCGCTGCTCGGAGAGGTAATGATCCGGGCCAACCAGGGGAAAAGCGTGGGCGAAATGTTCAACGAATAAGCGATTGAATTATTTAATAAAGCCAGGTCGAAACAGACACCCATGAACTGAAAGGAGAATGACATGCAAGTATTCCCCTCCAAACGTGCACCAATTTTCGCTGATATTCCCGATGAAAAATGGTCAGATTGGCGCTGGCAGCTCAGCCATCGGCTGAATTCTGTCGAAGACTTTCAACAGATCTTCACCCTCACCGAAAGTGAAACAACAGCATTAAGTCAGCCTAACCTTTTTCGTGTGGAGATCACACCTTATTTTGCCTCATTAATTAACCCCGACAACCCCCTGGACCCTATCCGCAGGCAAATCTTGCCAACCGCAGCTGAAATCCTGCCTTTTACCGGAGAAATGGAGGATTCCCTCTCAGAAGACGCCCATTCACCCGTTCCTGGGCTGGTCCATCGCTATCCCGATCGGGTGTTAATGCTGGTTACCACGCAATGCGCCAGTTACTGTCGCTATTGCACACGATCACGCATCGTGGGCGATCCCACTCAATCCTTCTCATCCAAAGACTTCGAAGCGCAGCTCAACTATCTGCGCAAAACGCCCCAGGTACGTGATGTGCTCCTCTCGGGTGGGGATCCCCTGACTCTGGCGCCTAAGGTGTTGGAGCGCTTGCTGACCGCCCTGCGAGAAATTCCCCACGTTGAGATCATCCGTATCGGTTCTCGTGTGCCGGTTTTTATGCCCCAACGCGTCACCGATGACCTTTGTGAATTGCTGCAAAGGTTTCACCCATTGTGGTTAAACATCCATGTCAACCATCCCAACGAAATTACAGCCGAACTGGCCGAGGCTTGCGATAAACTGACCCGTGCAGGCATACCCTTGGGTAACCAGGCTGTCTTGCTGGCAGGCATCAACGACGATCCGGTTATTCAGCGCAAGCTGGTCCACGACCTGGTGCGCATCCGTGTGAGACCGTATTACCTCTATCAGTGTGACCTTGTCCAGGGCGCCGGTCACTTCCGCACACCGATCGGCAAAGGTATCGAAATTATCGAAGCCCTGCGCGGCCACACCTCGGGGTTTGCCGTTCCAACTTATGTTGTCGATGCGCCAGGTGGTGGCGGTAAAATTTCCTTGACACCCAATTACATCCTCAGTTATTCGGATAACAAGGTTGTATTGCGCAATTACGAAGGCTATGTCACCACCTACATTGAACCAACCCACTATGAAAAGATTGACCCATCCTTAACCGCTGCTTATCAGAAAGAAATCTCTGACACCGGACAAGAAGGCGTCGCCGGTTTATTAGCGGGTGATGCCATGTTTATTAAGCCCGAGGGTTTTGACCAGCTCCATCAACGGGGCGGCGAACGCCACCGGCTACGCGATCGCACCGAGAAATGGATCCCGCGCGGCATTGGTGATGGAAGACAAAAAGATGCAGAAGATTAAATAGGGTCAGCATTAACAACATAAACCCCGGATGTGCTCAACCGCCCGGGGTTTTTTCATCGCTTAATTCAACGAAGATCAAGTTGTAGGGGGGATCGGGTCACCTGCAGAAGCGCCAGTAGGCTCCAGGGCTTCTAAAGTTTCTTTTGTTTTCCTCTGGGTCAGAGTCAGGATGATCATAATCAGTGGAACCAGCAGGATCAAGCCTCCCAAACAGATCATCGCCCCCGCTTCCAGAAGTTCGTATTGAACATCAACAAGGTAATCACCAACAACGACGGAGGCCAAGTTTTCACCCAAACTTAAAAAACCTCCAAGCGCCAAAAAGCTCCCTGGACAACCACATAGAACCAAAGTAATCAGGGTAATAATTAGGATGGCTTTGTTCTTCGATTTCTTCAAATAAAGCACCTCTGTTTACGACGATTGGTCTGATTTTACCATCATTTCTCACGTCAGTAATTTTCCATCCTGAGATACGTCAAAAAACCTCGGGCGGGAATATTTTGAAATGATGTAAAATATGAAGGATGACTACACCTTAAAGCAAGGATGTCCAATGCCCGAACGTCAAATTGATTTGTTACTGCTGATCATCGTTTCTCAATCCCAATCAAAGAAATTGATGGCTAACCTCAACAAGAAGCAATTTTACTTCACCGTTATTGATAGCAGTAGTACTCTGTTTCAAGAGTCAACGGTGTGTTTGGTGATGGGATTAAATCATTCCCAGATGGAACTATTGGATCGTTTAATCCATAAGTACTGTCAGCCCTACCGCAAATATGTCCCTGTCCAGTTGCAAAGTTTCGGAGAACTCAGCCGTCTGCCAATGATCGAAACCATTGAGGGCGGTGCAACCCTGTATGGCATGATCGTTGAACATTTCGAACAAATCTGAGCACCGATATGAAATTAATTTACGCCATCGTCCATGAAAAAGACAGCGATTTTGTGGTTGAAGCCCTTGCCCAACATGGACACACCGTCACCCGCATAGCCAGCACGGGCGGTTTTCTGCGTTTTGGAAACGTTACTCTGCTCATCGGAGTCGAACCTGAAAAAGTGAATGAGATCATCCAGCTGTTCAGAACCTGCTGCTCATCCATAACATCGGCCCAATCTGCAGCAACCCTTTTCGTGGTTGAAATGCCGGTATTCAGAAAACAATAAAACCAGCCCCGCCTGCCATGAAATCACAGCAATTACACAAGCAGTTTTTACGCATCAAGCACCAAATCACGCACTTTACATGGGGCGGCGCCTGGGCTTTAGCATTACCCACTTACAAACAGCGTAACCTGACCTATTTCTTCTACGATGGTCTTTTTTCTGCAGCCGGTGACAAGATCATCCTAACTTATTTGACCATCTATCTGCTCACCCTGGGTGTTAGCGGTCAGCAAATCGGTTTTCTCAGCTCTATTACAAATTTTTCCAATGCTTTGTTGCTGCTTCCAGCCGCTTTTCTGGTTGAGCAAACTGGCGATCGCAAGCATATTGCAATTAAAAGCATGCTGACAGGCCACCTGATGATTATCTGCATGGCTGTTTTGCCTTTTTTCTTATTGGGTTCATCGGCGCTTATTTGGATTATGCTGGCATTGGTGATTCTTCGGGAAGCAGCCAGCAATTTTGCCTATCCGGGTTGGATGGACCTCACGGCTGATATTGTCCCCATCGAAGGCCGTGGACGCTATTTTAGTTCGCGCAATTTCATCATGGGGTTGGCCAGCATATTAATTACCCTGCTGATGGGCGAGTTCATTACCCTGATGGGCGAGCCCTTAGGTTACCAGCTGGCTTTTCTACTTGCAGCGCTATTCAGGATCATCGCAGTCACCTTTTTTAATCGCATTAAAGACCCTGTTCCACCACAAAAAATAGAACGACATCAGGAAAGTCAATTCAAGCCCAGTTTTCTTAATTATCTGCAGAGCTTTCTTGCATCAATTAAAGAGCACCCCCATTTTATTCGTTTCATAATTTATGTGGCGGTGTTGAACTTCAGCATCCAAATCTCTGCACCGTTTTTCACCGTCTATATGGTGGAGACCCTCCACCTAACGGCGGCGATGATTGGTGTGGTGACCGTTATGAACGCAGTAGCTAACATGCTCGTCCAAAGGCGAACGGGGGCCTTGGTAGATCAATGGGGCAACCGAAGCGTATCACTGGGCTTGATTTTTCTAATCCCGCTGGTCTCTCTCATCTGGGGGTTATGGGTACATAATTACTGGCAAGCAATCGCTGTTGAAATTTTCTCAGGCCTCGTATGGGGTGGATTTAACCTGGTCAGCTTCAATGCCCTCCTCCAGCAAACACCGGAAGATCAACGGGCACGTTTTTCTGCCTGTTACCAAATTGTGGTCATGCTTTCCTTGGCGCTTGGCGCGGGTTTTGGGTCATTGGTTTTCCCAAAAATTGAGTTCGTAGGTGTCACCCTCTTTTCAACGGCTGGACGTTTGATCGCAGCTTTGCTTTTCTTGTTCCTTGTCAAGGATATCAGAGAGTCTAAGCAAGCCTCAACTGGATAAACTCACACTTTAGTATTGCTGGCAGGGGGAAATAACCTTATCGTAGCATTATAGAAAATTTCTTATAAGAAATATACGATAATTTATATGCTATTCATCTCATTAATGGTAAGATATTGGTGCAGATTAACATACAAGGAGTGCACGCCATGCTTGAGAAAATTTACAAATCAGATGCCGAATGGCAGGCGCAACTTACCCAGGAACAATACAAGGTGACACGCAGCAAAGGGACCGAGCCGCCTTTTTGTGGTATGTTCTACGACCATAAGCAGCCCGGAACCTATAACTGTGTTTGCTGCCATCTTCCCCTATTCGCTTCGGATGCCAAGTTCATTTCGGGGACCGGCTGGCCAAGTTTTTTTGCACCGCTAAATGAAGCACATATTGAGTATCACGACGATCATAGCTATGGTATGCGCCGTACGGAGGTCACCTGTGCCCGCTGTGATGCCCACCTGGGTCATGTTTTCAATGATGGGCCCCAACCAACTGGCTTGCGTTACTGTATCAATTCAGTGTCATTAAGTTTTCAACCCGACCAGGAACAGGAGGCAGGTACATGACAGAAAAAATCGCCACATTTGCAGCAGGCTGTTTTTGGGGCGTTGAAGCAAATTTCTTAAAAATCCCCGGTGTGATTGATACCGTCGTTGGATATACAGGCGGCACATTTGAAAACCCCACCTATCCTTTGGTCTGTACAGGCAACACTGGCCATGCTGAGGCGGTCCAGGTTACTTATGACACAGAAAAAATAACTTTCAAAGAATTGGTCAAAGTCTTCTTCGACCTGCACGATCCCACCACGCTCAACCGCCAGGGACCAGACGTCGGGTCGCAATATCGTTCGGCAATTTTCTACCACGACAGTGAACAACGCGAAATTGCTGAGCAGTTCACATCCGAGCTGGATACATCGGGTAAATATCGGTACATCATCGTAACCCAAATTGTTCCCGCAGGCATCTTTTACAAGGCAGAAGACTATCACCAGCGGTATTATGCCAAGCACAGGCTACGGTGATTTTAAGATGTCAAGCGTAGTCTGAAACACTCTATTTTTTTATCCGCGGTATTCTCATCGTTAAGAAGTCCACCAGGGGGTTTTATTTTCCATACCATTTGCTAGGGCTTCACAGATCATCGGATCATCGCCGACTATAAAAGGGGCTGGCTGTGATTGGTGGTCCGATTGCGTTTTAATGATGAAATTGCGCTGAAAAATTCAAAGAATTGAAATTTTTTGTGTCCTCATTCTTAAGTTCAGGTATAATTCTTCTATGGCAAGAGTTAATATTCCACAAAAACAAGAAAAAATTGAAGATATTGATCGTCGCGTTGCTATTCTCATCGACGGCGACAACGCACAAGCTTCGTTAATTGAACAAATGCTGGTCGAAGCCGGAAAATTCGGCAATGCCACCATCCGGCGAGTTTATGGTGATTGGACCACCCCCAATATGAACTCGTGGAAGGATACCTTGAACATCCACGCTTTTCAACCCATCCAGCAATTCCGCTACAGCGTTGGGAAAAACGCAACCGACAGCGCCATGATCATTGACGCAATGGACATCCTCCATTCAGATCAGGTCGATGGTTTCTGCCTGGTATCCAGTGATAGCGATTACACCCGTTTAGCCACCCGCATTCGCGAAAGTGGTTTGCTCGTGGTTGGCATCGGAAAAAAGAGCACACCTCGCGCGTTTGTAAGTGCTTGCAATGTATTCATTTACACTGAAAACCTCAAACGAAAAAGCCAGAGCAATGGCAGCAGTGCGCGCCGAAAAACTAACAACATGAGTGAGCAGGAAAAGGAGCTGGTCGAACTGGTCAGCCAGGCCATCGACATGGTTGGCACAGATGATGACGGCTGGACCCGCCTCTCGGAGATTGGCACAGCCCTGCGCCGAATTGACCCCGGGTTTGATCCGCGCTCATTTGGTTACCGGCAGCTCAGTCAGCTTGTAAAAAGCACTGACCGCGATTTTGATATGCGTAAAGTGGCGAACGGTGCCATCATCGAACTGCGTCTGCGAGATTGAAACCCAGTACCACCTTGAACCTTTCGAGACAGTAGACAACCGTCCCTGGAGACCGGGCGCCAACGAGAGTTGGATTTAGGAGGTTCATATCCCAATACCGTGCAAATTAACCGAGCCCACCCAACTCTGTGACTCGCACAGTACCCTTAATCCCACCGCTATCGAATGAAGCCAGCGCCCGCTAAACCGCAGTTCACACCTGCCGTCCGGAAATAGTCCACTTTCACAGTGCTGGCTTCTGCTTGCGTAAGAAATATCAAGTCCATTTTAGCAGGTACAATAAAACGTCAGTAATTTGTGCAAACTGGAAGCACGTGCACCATGGAAACAGACGCCATTAACCAGACGCCTCTCTTTTTATCTCTGGCTCAAGAAACCCGGTTGATCATTGAGCGACGGTCATATATCAGGGATTACCCGGCTGGTTATACGCTGCTGATTGAAGGAGCACCGGCCGAATCATGTTATTTTCTTTTATCGGGCGAGGTCAGAGCCTTTCGAATGAACCCCCTAGGGCGAGCGCAGGTCCTGGCCCGTTTTAAGGTCGGGGAGCCCATTAACATCATCTCGTTGCTTAACCAGAATAAAATCAATCGTGCTACGATTGAAACCTTAAGTCCTGTTACGGTTCTCGTGTTACCCGCAGTAGATTTTAACCATCTCCTCGCACGTTACCCCGATTTCTCCAACCTGATCTTACATCATTTGGCCGAGCGCCTGGCAAAGATGACAGACCTGGCAGCAGAACTCTCCCTATATGCCGTGCGGGCACGCCTGGCACGTTTTCTCATCGAGCTAGCAGACCTCGATCCCACATCCTCAGGGTGGACCCAGGACGAAATTGCAGCGCATATTGGCACTGTGCGCGATGTCGTCGGCCGTTTACTGCGAGATTTTGAATCTGCCGGATTGATCCAGCGTCAGCGCGGGCAAATCATCCTGCTGGACCGTGAAAAATTAATCCAGCAGGCTCAGGAATAAAAACCACGATATTGATCAATATCAATTGGCTTGTAGTGACTTAAGTCGTAACAACCCGGCTCATTAATTGAGTAAGATAGATTCGCACATAATCAGGAGCCATAATGATCGAGATGAGTTTACCAAGCATCAATTTTTCCCTCTGCAATCGTTGCGGTCAATGTGTTTCGCAATGCCCTGAAAATGCCCTGGTAATGACCGGTCAGGGGCCAGCATTTACTGATCCGGTTAACTGCACCTATTGTGGCACCTGTGAACATCTTTGTCCGACCGGGGCCATCCGGGCGCCGTTGTACGTATCCTGGCGTGCCAATTAAGTCCCACCAGAACCGTTTAAATTCAAACACCTGAATGGAGGTATCAATGAGTGAATCGATCAAAAATGCCAGCCAGCGTAAAGATGCCTTGAAAGAAGTTATTCAACGTTTGCACGCCGGTGAAACTGTTGAAGATTTAAAGAAGAAATTTGGGCACGTCCTCAGTGGCGCCACCGCCAGTGAGATCGCTGAAGCAGAACGTGCCCTGATCAGCGAAGGCACCACAGTAGCCGAGATTCAGCGCTTATGCGACCTGCACGTGGCTGTGTTTCAGGATGCTCTCGATCAGGAACCCACCCCGGAATCCCTGCCGGGGCATCCCGTCTTCACCTTCCGCATTGAGAACGAGGTCATCATGCGCTTACTGGAAGCAATGGAAGAGACCCTGACCAGGTGGGAAGACGGTGATGCAAAAGCACTTGATTCATTAATTAAGCAGGCCGAAAACCTGACCGCCATTGAAAAACACTACTCTCGCAAGGAAAATATCCTCTTCCCCTACCTGGAAAAGAAAGGTTTCGAAGGCCCATCCATGGTGATGTGGGGTGTGGACAATGAAATCCGTGCCGAGATCAAGCAGTTTCAGGAAAGCATCCTGGACCCTGAACCAGATCTTATGGAAGCCGCTGAGCTATTCGAGGTAATGTCAAATGACATCATCGAGATGATTTACAAAGAAGAGAAAATCCTCTTCCCGGCCGCCTTAGATCGTCTGACCGACCAGGAATGGGCGGAAATTCGAGACCAGGAAGCTGAGATTGGCTTTTTAGATATCCAGGTCAGCGATGAATGGCAACCAGAAGTAAATATAGGTGCAGAACCCGATGCGCAGCCCGGGGCTGAGCTTAACGTCTCGGCCGAAGCGCTGTTACCACTCTCCACAGGCGCGCTTACCCGCGAACAGGTCAACCTTATGCTGACCCACCTTCCCATCGATGTCACTTTTGTGGACGAACATGATCGCGTGCGCTATTTCTCCCAGGGTCCTGAACGAATTTTCGACCGCTCGCCTGCCATCATCGGCCGCGAGGTCACCAAATGTCACCCGCCTCAAAGCGTACACAAGGTCACCATCATCCTAGATGATTTCCGCTCCGGCAAACGTGATGTGGCCGAATTCTGGATTCCACTGGGTGACCAATTCATCCACATTCGCTATTTCGCCCTGCGCGATGCCCAGGGAACCTATAAAGGTACCATTGAGGTCTCACAAAATGTAACAGATATTCGCGCCCTCAAAGGTGAAAAACGTCTGCTGGACGATTCTCCCGAGTATGACAAATAGCTCTGTAGGGTTTAAAGAATTGAGGCTGCCAAATGTTATGGCAGCCTCTTTTATTTAATCGCACACTTTGGGGCGTAGTTTCATATGACTAATCGCACCGTTTTGATCTCAAAGGGGCGGAATTCTAAACCCACAGCGCCGTCGGAGAGGTACAGGGCTTCCAGATTTGTTTCCAGCATATCCGTGCAATAAGCGGCCTTAACTGGCAGGCTGGTCGATAATTTCACCCATGTGCGGGTTCCCAGCGCTTCGTACAGGCGCAAAATCATCTCATCCCTGGCGCCAACTTCAGTCGGTTTGACGGTTTCTAAGATGATGTTTGCCTGGTCTAAACTGAACAACGACTGAGAGCCAGCCCGTCCAGGCAGCACCTGTGGCGGAGTATTTAATTGATAACCCTGCTGCACCAAACCGGAATTTATAAACGGTCCGTCCCAAAAATAGAAGGCATAGGTGAATTCCTGTCGGCCGCGATCTGCAGTCATATCAGGTGCCAGGGCCGACTTCAACAAAGTGAGATTGATGCAATTGTCCAGCACATCCACGCCATACTTGCTGTCATTCAACACTGCAAACCCCCGCCCGGTTTCAGCCAGGGCCGTCCATTTATGGTTGCTGACCTCAAAGCGGTCACGGTCCAGGGCTCGTGAGCGATGGGTCGGCCGCGCCAGGTGCCCGAATTGAATTTCATGCAGTGCTTCGTGGGCAAAATAATTCACTGGGAAATTCACTTTGAGCAGTTTATGACGTTCCTGCCAGTCAATGATCGTGTGGAAATCTACCCGCCGGCTATTTCGGCGCAGAGTGATCGTCTGGGTCATTACCGAGTGATTCAATTTTCGCCTGACGATAATGCTGCCAAACAGAGGGCCTTCGGCATGGATTTCAATGTCCGCTGGTTCGCTCAATGCCACCGGGCTTTGCTGGTACATGCTGTCAATATCCCAGGCATCAAATGCACTGGGAATGTCCTGGTACATGGCCATCTGGTTGCATAAGCCAGCCGTCAATTCGTACTGATGTGTCTTGTCGTAAATGCTGGTGATCTCTCCGAAATCGTTGAACCGCACTCTGATCAGGTCATTTTCCAACAAATCGCGTTGAATCCTGAGCGTGTTTTCAGGGGTGGTTGGCTCACCAGGGGAAAAGCTTTCCCATCCACAGGCTGGCAGGCCAACCTCGACATACCGCTTTCCATCGGTGATTTGTAAGGGCAAAGCTGCGCCATTTTTATCCACCAGGCCTTCAACATCGGATGGCAATTCGACCAATTCCTCTCGCTGCCAGGAGAGGCTGTTGAAAACGGTGATGCCAGGCTTTTTCTTGATAAGCGCATCCCCGACAGATTGCATAATCTCAACGGAGCGCTCCAGCACCCCGGTTAGCTGCTGTTCTGCTTCCTCATGCACCCTCGCAATTGAAGACCCTGGCAAAATATCGTGAAACTGGTTCAGCAGCACCATCTTCCAGGCGGCGTCCCAAACCTGGTAAGGAAATTCATAACTCGTTAAAGCCATCGCAGCACAGCCCCACAGCTCCACCTCGCGCAGGGCAAATTCACAGCGACGATTCAAGGTTTTGGTACGGGCCTGGGAAGTGTAAGTGCCGCGATGCACCTGGAAATACAATTCACCCACATACCGATCCTGCGGCCATCCGGCTTCATCCTGTTGTCTGAAAAACGTCATCGGATCTTCAATTTTGAATTTTGGCACACCTTCCAGGTCTTTTAAACGGCGCGCAAATTCCAGATGCTCGCGGGTAGGCCCGCCCCCACCATCGCCATATCCAAAGGGAAACAGCCGGGTTGAAAAACCATCTTTCTGAACGCGTTCATTCCAGCGTTGAAGCACCGTCGTTGGTCTGACTTCGCTGGTGTAATCATTGTGAAAATGTGCCTTTACCTGCGAGCCATCAATGCCCTCCCAGATAAAGGTGTTATATGGAAAGGCCTCCCCACCGTGATAAGCCCAAAAGATTTTCTGGGTAGAAAAATACGGTACCCCACACCCCAGCATAATCTGGGGTAACGCACCGGAATAGCCAAACACATCCGGCAGCCACATTAATTCGCACTCGACGCCGAATTCTTGTTTAAAAAACCGCTTGCCATGCACCAATTGCCGAATTAAGCTCTCCCCGCCCGATAAATTGGTATCCGGCTCCACCCAGGAAGCCCCGTTGGGAATCCATTGACCCTGTGCAGCAGCATCTTTAATCTTCTCATACAGGTCCGGGTATTTTTCTTTGACCATCATGTACAGGTGCGGCTGGCTTTGAAAGAAACGATACTCTGGGTAACGTTCCATTAATCCCAGTTGCGTACTGAACGTGCGCACACATTTGCGTTCGGTTTCCGCCAGCGGCCACAACCAGGCTACATCGATATGCGCATTGCCAAAGCCCACTATTTCAGGCGTTGTCGCGCCATTTGTTTTTTCCAGCAGGGGTTTCAGCCGTTCCCGGGCAGCCTGCAAACTAACCAACATCTCTTGATGTGGCGCTTCAAAATCAGTGATCAGGGTGAAATCTTTCAAACCTGCATCAATCTCCATCACCCGCAGAGAATCTGCATCGAGGTTTTCCCGCAGCTCCCACAGGGTTTCCACATCAATGGCCAGCTGGAAAGCCACTTCCTGCCAGATACCAAAGGAGCTTTGGCCACAGACGCACTGTTGGTCCGGTGGCTCTGGAACAGTCTCTCGCTCCGGAGGCGTTGGCCCACTGCGCCATTCTTGCGGCCCGTGCCCGGCATAAGCCTCCAGCACAATGTTGTAAACCTTCCCAATTTGGGCAGCATCGCTGAGCTGGATGACCTTGTGTTCCTTGTCCATCGCGCCGGCGTAATCGCCATCGACATATACTGCGGCCTCCCCGCCGACATCCAGCATCACAGCAATAACCCGGCCTTCAGCCTTTTCGGGCACCGTAAAACGACCCCTGAACCAACCATATTCCCATTTCTCGCCCCAGCGATCACCCGTTCCAATTGCCGAAAAGTCCAGCGCAGACAACGCGTCCCCCAAACGATATTGCGCTTTCGTAAAGCTTGCCTCAAAAGGTATCTGACCCAAGGGTAAATAAAAATGTTTGAGCAGTTCCTCACGCCAGGCCATAATCCGGTGTCGCCATTCCAAGGTTAAGCTCATTCGGTTTCCTTTCCTAAAATTCTTCTTTTAGTAAGAATTTTTACTACGATCTAATCAACACAAAACCCATTCTTAACAGGCAGTGTTTTGAGGTGACTTTGTTTTCCAAAAAACGGTCCTTAGGCTTCATTTTCTTTGCGAAGCTGGCAAAGTCGCCAGGGCTACTGCGTCGGGAGCGGTTAATCCCCAAAGATCGTCCCCACCTTACGTGCGCTGGTCAACCAGGGGTCATCCAAAGGCACCGGTTTTTCAGCCTGTGCAACCGCTTCAATAGGTGCCGTAGCAACCTTCCCATTTTGAATACCGACCATCACCCCGTATTTGTTTTCAGAAACCAGGTCTGCTGCATACGATCCCAATTGTGTGGCCAACACGCGATCTGTGGCTGAAGGGGCACCCCCACGCAACAAATAACCCAAAATCGTAATACGGCTTTTAATACCTGTGCTGCTTTCCAGACGGTTCGCCAACATCAGCGTTTCCCCTGAGTATTGTCGTCTGAGCTCAGCCATGCGTTCCCTGCCCACGTTCGGGCTTTCGCCTTCATGCACTTGCTGGCTTTTCTTCATCGATCGCTCAAAAAACGCCACCAATTCAGATGATTGGGCGCCTTCAGCCACCGCCACAATACTGAAAACCTTACCAGCTTTATTACGTTTGAGGATCGCTTCGGAAATATTGTCGATCGTGTAAGGGATTTCAGGAATCAGAATCACATCCGCTCCCCCAGCAACGCCTGCGGTCAGAGTCAACCAACCGACTTCTCGCCCTAAAATCTCCACAATGATGATGCTGTGCGTGCTGTTGGCTGTGCTGTGCAGCCGGTCAATCGCTTCAGTGGCAATCATCTTGGCAGTATCAAAACCGATAGTGACATCCGTCAGAGGCATGTCATTCACACCAGATTTAGGCAGCGTGAGCACATTCAGCCCAGCCGATTGCAAATGCTGGGCTGTATCCATCGTCTCTCGTCCACCAATGCAGACCAACCCATCCAGTTTGTTTTCTTTGTATACCGCCAGGACGTCATCGGTTTTATCGAGAATCTCACCGTCTTTTTCAATGTGATGCGGCACCAGGCGGCTGGTCCCTAAAATGGTGCCGCCAGCCGTCAGAATATTGGAGAGCGCTTCCCCACCCAGGTTAACTGTGTGGTTGGAAAGCAGGCCTTCAAAACCATCTCGAAATCCAATTAATTGCATTCCATGCACCTGTTCAGCAGTTTTGCCAAACCCGCGTATAGCGGCGTTTAATCCAGGGCAGTCGCTGCCAGCAGTTAAAATCCCGATTTTTTTGGTCATTGCGGTTTCCTTCCTGAATCAATGTTTCAATTGACCCTATTATACTCATTACCTCCCACTATTCCGAAACCAGAGGCTTTATATTTAGCCAGCAATTTTGCAACACGATCCACGACTCAACAATTTTCTTTTAAATGCTCAAATTTAAGTTGCAGAAAAGGTTACTTCGATATAAAATAGTTGATACCATTGGTTAACACGGATTTGAATGGAAGGAGGTTCAATCGAATTAGAAAAATATCCGGGTTGTTTATAAAGTCTGATCATAGCCAGAAAAAGAATTTGGTACGAAAGGCGCGTCTTTTTCGCTCCAATTGATGCCAAGAGCGGTCATTTATTCATGAAGGTGAAACTCGGTTTTTTAATTATTACGGAACTTCCTGATTATTGATCAATCGCTCAAAGTGTATGTAAACCTTCAACTCATTAATAGGAGATCTTATGTTCAAAGTTAACACCCGCACAATTGTTGCCATTGGCATTGTGGTGCAGCTCTTTTTATGCTCTTATTCATGTACATTAAAGTTCCATCACCTATCCCTGAAACAAGCTTCATGACAGCCTACGGATTGGGCGCATTCATGGCAACGCTGTTTGGGCCCATTGCAGGTGCTCTCATTCAATTTATTGGCCATGCTCTATCAGATGCGCTTCAATATGGGTCACCCTGGTGGTCCTGGGTGATTGCAAGCGGTGTGGCTGGATTTGTGTTCGGTCTCGCTTACAAGAAAACCCGCGTTGACAAAGGTCAGTTTGCAGGTAAGGATATCCTGACATTCAACATCATCCAGGTCATCGGCAACGTGGTCGCCTGGCTTGTGGTTGCACCTTTGCTTGATATCGTAATTTATCAAGAACCTGTATCACTGGTCTTCACTCAGGGTGCAATCGCCACGCTGATGAACAGTATCAGCGCCGGTGTGTTTGGAACCCTGCTCCTGATCGCTTATGCAGCCACCCGGCCTAAGAAGGGCAGTTTGAAAAAGAGCTAGTTTGCTCATCTTCTAATTAAAACTTGGATAGCTGTGGGCTATAAACCCCAGCTATCCGTTGTTTAAACTCAAAATACTTTGTTTGACACATTTTTCAAAGTTCGAATATAACCATTACTCAAACAGGATAGTATTTTTTATATTGCTTGGTAAAATTTAATCCAATTCAACATCGAAAAGGTTTGGCATGGATTTAAAACCCGTCATCGAATTTAAAAATTTTTCATTTCAATACCACAGTCAATCCGAACCCACCCTTCATAATATCGATTTATCGATCTCCCCTGGCGAAAAAATCCTTATCGTTGGGCCCAGCGGAAGTGGAAAAAGTACGCTGGGCAATTGCATCAATGGCTTAATTCCTTTTGCCTATGAAGGCGAAATTAAGGGAGATTTGCTGATCCACGGTGAATCCACCCAGGACAAAAATATTTTTGAACTTTCAAAATGGGTCGGCACCGTTCTTCAAGATTCAGACGCACAGTTTGTAGGTCTGTCCGCTGGAGAGGACATTGCATTTTCACTTGAAAACGACAATGTGCCCCATGCTCGCATGCACAAGCAGGTGTGGAAAGTCGCCGAGATGGTTGGTATGCAAAACTGGCTCACCTCATCGCCGTTTGAGCTCTCTGGCGGGCAAAAGCAGCGCACTTCCCTGGCGGGGGTTCTGGTCAACGATGTTGATATTTTGCTATTTGATGAACCGCTTGCCAACCTCGACCCGGCAACCGGAAAAACAGCGATTGAGATCATCGAAGACATTTATACCCGTGAAAATAAAACCATTATCATCATTGAACACCGTCTGGAAGATGTTTTGCATCGTTTTGTGGACCGCATCATTGTAATTAATGATGGCCGCATCATCTCCAACACAGATGCCCACTCGCTGGTTTGTTCTGATGTCCTCACAAAAACGGGCATTCGCGAACCGCTTTATGTAACCGCATTAAAATATGCCGGCATAAAAATTACCGAGGACATTGAACCTGGATACATCACAACCTTACAGGCGCATCAACACAGAAATGCGCTAACCACCTGGCAGGCCAGCATTGAAAAACCAAAAGCCCAAAAAGAAAAGCCTTCAGTCCTTAAAGTTGAGCAAGTCTCATTCTCTTATGATGGCATCGTTAAGGTTCTGGACGATATCAATTTTGACATCAAAGAAGGCGAAATGGTCTCCATCATCGGTAAAAATGGGGCCGGAAAAAGCACCCTTTCAAAATTAATCTGCGGCTTTGAAAAACAAGATCAGGGCACAATTTTCTATCGCAGTCAGGACCTTCACGACAAATCAATCAAAGAGCGCGCTGAAATAATTGGGGTCGTGCTTCAGAACCCCAACCAGATGATCTCTAAAAACCTGATTTTCGATGAAGTCGCTTTAGGCTTACGTTTTCGCAACATACCGGAAGAAGAGATTACACCCCGCGTCGAGAAAGCACTCGAAATTTGTGGGTTGAACCCGTTTATTGAATGGCCGATTTCCGCCCTCAGTTTCGGCCAGAAGAAACGCGTGACCATCGCATCCATCCTGGTTTTAGGCCCAGAAATCCTGATTCTTGATGAACCCACCGCGGGCCAGGACTATCGCCACTATACGGAAATTATGGAATTCCTGGTCGAGATCAATAAGCTCGGTGTGACGGTCTTACTGATCACCCATGATATGCACCTGATGTTGGAATATACGCCGCGTGCTATCGTCCTTTCAGAAGGACGCCTGATCGCAGACACCTCTGCTTCATCCGTTCTTACCGATCATCAGGTCATAGAAAGCGCCAATCTAAAAGAAACATCGCTTTTCCACCTGGCACAATTGGCTAATATTTCGGATGGTGCCGGCTTTGTTCAGGGTTTTATCGACTATGAAAGGAAATTGAAAAACCGATGAATGTAAAGGCAAAGTTATTTTCCTACGACCTGGTCGATTCGCCTATTCACCAGCTTTCCGGGCTAACCAAGTTAATTTGTTTCCTCTTGCTGACCTTTGCTGTCATGTATTCCTATGACATTCGGATGATCTTGCTGGTGATGCTCTTTGCAGTCTTTATCATGCGCATCTCAAAGATCAAATTTTCCCAAATCAAATTAATGGTTGTGTATGTGCTCATTTTTGTGCTTACGAATGCAATCATTTCCTTTCTTTTCTCACCCGAAATGGGTGTTGAAATCTATGGGTCGCGGACACCCATCCTCAACCTGCCAGGAAAATTTGACCTGACAGCGGAGCAATTATTGTACAGTACAACCAAGCTATTTAAATATGCATCGGTGATTCCATTTGGAATTATCTTCCTATTAACCACCAACCCGAGTGAATTTGCCTCATCCCTAAACCGAATTGGCATTCACTACAAGGTATCTTACGCGGTCGCATTAACTTTGCGCTATTTCCCAGATATCCAAAGGGATTACCACGAGATCAGTCAGGCCCAACAGGCACGCGGTCTGGAACTTTCGCGCAAGGCTTCCTTTTTCAACCGGATTAAAAATGGGTTACTCATCATCATTCCCCTCATCTTTTCCTCGCTTGACCGAATTGAAACCATCAGCAATGCCATGGATTTAAGAGGTTTTAGTAAAAGTAACACCCGCACCTGGTACACCAGTCGTAAGATGAAGCGCAATGATTATGCAGCCTTGATCATCTCCGCCTCGATTTTTATTGCCATGGCGGGCGTGTCGATTTTTATCAATAAAAGCCGGTTTTATAACCCTTTTGTTTAGGAGTGTTAATTTGAAGCCCATACTCGTTTATCAAACCGATTTCACCTACAAAGAAGGCGCCATTTCTGCCATGTATGGCGTGGTAAAAAGTGTAGACCGAGAACTGGAAATCATCGATGGCACCCATGAAATACCCAAATTTGATACCTGGAGTGCATCTTATCGCCTCTATCAATCCATGCCTTTCTGGCCGCAAGGGACAATTTTTGTATCTGTCGTCGACCCCGGGGTAGGAACCAACCGGCGTGCGTGTGTCGCCCGAACAACAAATGGCTATTTGATCGTTACACCGGATAACGGCTCGCTCACCCACGTTAAAAGGGCGTTTGGAATCGATGAAATACGAGAAATTGACGAAACCATCAACCGCTTACGCGGGATGAACACTGACGATGTCAGCGTTTTTCACGGCCGGGATGTGTTTTCATATTGCGCAGCCAGGCTGGCTAGCGGGATAATCACCTTCGAAGAGGTTGGCCAGGTCTATAACCCGGACGAGGTTGTCATGCACCCAATTCACGAGCCATTTTTCAAAGCAGGGTTTGCCAAAGGCATTTTTGAGATCAACGATCCCAATTTTGGGAATAACTGGACAAATTTACCCCTTAAGTCTTTCCTCAACGCTGGCTTTGCGTACGGAGATCGCTTACAAGTTACGATCTTCCACCAGGGGCAGGAAGTCTACGCCCACAAGCTGCTTTTTGAGCGTTCCTTTGGTTATGCAAAAACAGGCGAAGCGATACTTTACAACAACGAGCTCATGCGGGTCAGCATCGCCGTAAACCAGGGCAGCTTTGTTGAACAATTTGGTATTGGCTATGGCCCCGAATGGCAGGTTGAAATTTCAAAATAAGCGCAAGGTTTTCTTCGCCGCTTTCCTGGTTTAATAATTATTGTCTGCTTCAGCATAATTAATTTAAATGCCATCCGTGCTTTTAGCATCTGCACTTTCGACAATACAGTCTCCCGCTCTCCCGGGTAGAATTAACCCAACGCTCAATCTTCAACTGAAAGGAAACCCCGATGAAAAGTTACCGGAAAGAACTCTATTTCCAGGTGCCCACCCGCCGAGCGTTTATCAATATCACACCAGAGGTCAATCAGGCCCTGCGTGAAAGTGGCATCCGAGAGGGTCTGTGCCTGGTGAATGCCATGAACATCACCGCCTCTGTGTTCATTAATGATGACGAATCCGGCTTGCACCACGATTACGAGCGTTGGCTGGAAGAATTAGCGCCCCATGCGCCCATCGAACAGTACCACCACAACCGCACTGGTGAAGATAATGCCGATGCACACCTTAAACGCCAGATCATGGGCCGAGAGGTGGTGGTGGCAATCACCAATGGCCAGTTAGACTTCGGCACCTGGGAACAGATCTTCTACGGTGAATTCGACGGTCGCCGCCGTAAGCGCGTACTGATTAAGATCATCGGGGAATGAGCAGGTTTGTCAAGGAGAGCCTTATGTCCGAATACCCGCCTGTAACTGTTACCATCGTCAAACTCATCGACTGGATGAGTGCCAATGCGCCGGGTGTCAGCTTCCGTCCCTCGGCTAACCCTGCAGCGATTGACAACTTTGCTGAAAAGAGCGGCTTATCGATCCCGGAGGGCTTAAAGCAGCTTTTGATGCTTGCTGATGGCGAAACCCGAAATTCCGCTGGTGCAATCGGCAATTGGCGTTTCATGTCGATCAAAGAAATCCAGGCGGCATGGGGTTGGCTGGCGCAAGTCAAATCCAAAGGCGCCTTTGACGACCTTGTGCCAGAAAAATCGCCCTACCTGCGAAACGCCTGGTGGCATCTGGGCTGGATCCCGATCGTCAGCAGCGATACGGGCGCTTATTATTGTATAGACACAGATCCGCCCGAGCCAGAAAGAACCGGTCAGATACTGCTTTTCCTAGAAGAGGGGCCCGCTCGTCCCCTGGTTGCCGCCAACCTGGCGGCCTGGTTAGATCAGCTCACCCGCGATCTTTTAGCTGGAGTTTACACATTTGACGAAGTGGAGGGCTTCAACGGAGAAGCATTTTTATGGTCGTCCCTGGAGGGTAAACATCTGCTCGATAACACCCCTGGACGCATCATTGCTGATGGAGAAGCACACCATTGTTGACCCCTTTACCCAGAACATTGCACGCTAAAACCGAAGCTGATCTGGCGGGATACCAGGTCAGCCAGGTGGGCAATACCTGCAGCTTTCACATGATCAGCGCCAGTTTGAAATTGCTGCTAAATTTCAATATTGATCCGGGCGCGCTCTCCGATGAGATAAATCGGCTTTGGTGGAAAGGCCGCTTCATGCGTGTATTTCCTGATTGGGCCGTAACGCCCCGTATGCAGGTACGCATTATCCGTTACCTGGCCCAGACGCGTGGCCTGCCCATTGCTGCAACCTATCAGCGCGGTGACCCTGAAACCCTGCCGAACACGCTCACAGACCCACTCGCAGCCCCCATCATCACGCTCCTCTGGCCGTGGCGTAAAGCACCGCGTATCTACCAGGGAGAGACCACCCGCAACTTCAATGCCACCCGTTCTGCAGGCGGTCATAGCATGTTGTTTGCGGCGTATGACCTGAACCACACCGCTGGTGGAGATTTTCCAACGCCCTGGGGTTTTATCAATCCCTGGATGGATAATGCCAGCAAGTTGTTCTGGATGACCGATGAAGACTTCCGCCGGTCATGGCGTTTCTGGTTGCCGGGTATTGGCCCCAACCCCCTGGTGATCATCCGGAAAACCGAAGTAAAGCCCTGAACGTATTTTGTTTTTAAACAACTTTTTAAGAGATTTTCATGCAAACCCATAAACGTATTGAACGTGAACACAAAACCATCAGCAAAATGATCGGTCTCTATTGCCATGCGCACCACCATACCTCCCAGGGATCACTGTGTGAAAATTGCCAGTTTTTGCTGGACTATGCACACAAGCGCATCGATCGTTGCCCTTTCGGTTGGCAAAAGCCAACCTGTACTAAATGTCCGGTACATTGCTATAAACCTGATCGACGCGAAGAAATCCGCCAGGTCATGCGCTATGCTGGCCCGCGCATCATCCTTCACCACCCTATCCTGACCCTGCTCCATTTTTTGGATGGATTAAAAGCCCCTCCAGCAAAATAATTGGCTAGGGAAACAACGTCCTTCACCTTTAGGTGAAGGACGAAAACACTATTTATAAAAGTTTCTTCAGTTTTTTATTATTAATTTAAAACGTGTTCCAGCTTTTTGATTCCGGCGTCAATTCTCGCCAGGGTTTCCGCCTTGCCGAGGATTTCTGCCAGCGCGGTTGCCCCGCCCGGTGTGGCCGGCACACCCGAAAGCGCCGTGCGAATTGGCCACATCACCGTACCGATTTTGTATCCATGCGCCTTAGCAAATAACTGCAACGCCCCATACAGGCTGTCATTATCCCAATCGCTCAGCTCATTTAAAATAGGTGTAACGGCTTTTAAAACTTCCAAACTGATTTCCGGAGTGCATTTCGACTTGTCATGCTGATACATGTCCACATCATATTCCGGAACTGCAGTAAAAAAGTCCACCATCTGTGGGATATCCGTCAATTTTTCGGTCCGTACCTGCATCAGTTCACTGATCTTAAACGTGTTGTATTTTACAAGTTCATCCGGGTAATATTTTTCCGCCAGAGTATGGAACTCGTCTATAGAAAGGGCCCGAATATGCTCACCGTTGATCCAGGTGAGCTTTTCAAGTGAAAAAATCGCGCTGGCTTTGTTGATCCGATCGATGCTGAACACCTGCGTCAACTCAGCGAGGCTAAAGAGCTCCTGGTCATCCCCTGGGCTCCAGCCAAGCAGGGCAATATAGTTCACAATTGCCTCTGGCAGGTATCCCATCATCACGAGGTCCTCAAAGGATGGGTCGCCCAAACGTTTACTCAACTTACTGCCATCCAATTTGACGATCAGGGGTAGGTGCACATAAATCGGGATCGGCCAGCCAAAGGCCTCGTAAAGCAGGTTGTATTTTGGCGTGGAAGAAAGGTATTCCTGCCCGCGCATCACATGGGTGATGCCCATCAAATGGTCATCAACCACATTGGCAAAATTATAAGTCGGAAAGCCGTCCGATTTCAGCAGCACCTGGTCGTCTAATTGCACATTGTCAATGGTAATCGTGCCATACACCCGGTCTTCAAAGGTTGTGCTTCCACTGTCCGGAATGCGCTGTCGGATGACAAAAGGTTCGCCAGCATTGATTTTTGTTTCGATCTCTCCATTTGTTAATAACCGACATGGGTCTCGGCGAGATGGTTCAGCAGCTCCATCGGCATCGGCTGGTTCACCTGGCTCACTATCCTCCAGGTTGGTTGCTTCTTTTTTACAAAAACAACGAAAGGCAGCACCTGTTACCAGCAATTGCTCTGCATGCGCCTGATAAATAGACAACCGCTTTGATTGCGTATAGGGTCCATACCCGCCATCTTTATCCGGGCCTTCATCATATTCAAGCCCAGCCAAAGCCAAACCTGAATAAATTGCAGCCAGCGATTCTGGGACATTGCGCTCCTGGTCTGTATCCTCGATTCGCAGGATAAACTTGCCACCGTATCGCCGGGCGGCCAGGTAGGCAAACAATGCAGTTCGTAAATTGCCAATATGCATGTAACCTGTTGGGCTGGGTGCAAAACGTGTTCGCACTGTCATCATTGTTCCTTTCATTGATCAAACACAAAGACAACGACTATCTCTGGAATGGTTATTAAAGCAGCCTGATTGTAATCCAAATTAACCAGTTGCAACATATTGGTTGTAAAAAATCGGGTATTTCTCCAAACATCGATGCTGTGCACTATGAATCATTGCTGCAGGGTTGTGGGCACAATAAAAATTTGCACACCGCCCTGCTCAAAGCCAAGCTGCAGGTTCTGTTCAAATTTTTCAGCCATCAGGTAATAGGTACTGCTTTCCAATGCACCTACAAAAACATAATCGATCTTATAGCGCTGAATAATCTCTAATGCTGTCAGCCAGTTCGGGGTTTCATACAGGGTGCGAATATCCGCTTCGCGGGTACCCACTTCTGCGTAACCGCCGCGCCATTGACCCTGGTGTCCAGGCCACCCCAGCACCGCTGGCAGCCCGGAATGGGTGGATACCCGCGCAAACCCGGTATATTGTCCGCCGACTGCCTCCGCCACCACACCCATCGGCGCCGTAGAAAGCCAGCGGATGGCTGCTGCTTCGTCAGGCTGGCTGTCCTCCAGATAAGCACTCGCATCCAGGGTCAATCCCCCAGACGGTTGAAATTGATGGGTTTTAGTTGGAAAAGCCAGCAAAGGATACGCTAAACCTAAAACAATAAGGATGAAAACAGCACTTTTTCCCAGCCAGCGTCCTGCTTTGATCACCACCACACTGGCAAAAGCAGCGGACAAAGACCACAACATCCAGGCCTGATAATAAAATTTAAAAATTGTATTCATCCTGGCGCCAAACACATCGCGTAAAAAAACAAATTCTGGCGCCAACACCATCACACCGCCCAACAAAATCATCAACAACACAAAGGGCACCGGCGAATCTGCCTGGCGCTCACTACCCTTCGGTGTCGTTTTCCCCACCAGGAAAGATAGGCTTCCAATCAGCAGCAGCGTCAGGGTCAACAGACTGACACCAAACCGCAACCGGTGCAGCAGGGCAGCGATCAGCAAACCACCAAAATGAGGTTCACCCTGCGTAACGATCAACAGTTGTCCCTGTTCTGTTTTCGCCAATCCTAACCCCAGGCCGATTGAAATCAGGTAAAGCAAACCCATCAGCACTACCACCATGATGAGTGATAATTTCCAGGTGCTGGGCGTTTTCTGGCGTCTGAGCCATCCCAAAAACAAAAGTATGGGTACAAACAGGGCGCCAAACATCAACCATAAATACAGACCCCGTGTCGGGTAAATCAAGTTGGGCAAAATTCCACCGGCCTGGGATTGAAACCCGACATAAAAGGGGGCATACAAAACCAAGCTAATGACACCTAAAGGAATTGCCAGGCCCAATAGCTCGGTCAATCGCCCCCATTCCCAGCCCTTACACCCTACCTGCCGCAATGTATACGCCCCAATCAACAGTACAAAATAAACAGGCAGATCCCAGGTGTTCAGGAAGGCAATCCCGCCCAGAAGAACCCCGCTGAACAAGAAAACATCAATTCGATAGGAAACCATATGACCAAACAGTTTCTTCTCTGCCGTCATGCCGCCCAAGTAGATATGCAACGCCAGGCCAATCAACAGCATTGCAAACGGAATCACCAGCACATGGGGATGGAGATCGCCCAGCACAAATGAAAAGGCGGGGAATTCATCGATAGGAGAAAGCCCGCTCACATTGCCCTGCAGGTCAATATCCTGGATAACCCGTGAAGCCTGCCACCACCACCAAAACCGTTGGGGAATCAATGCGCGCGGCTGTGTGGGTGGATTAAGCAGGCTGTCAATATTTACCCAGCTCCAAAATCGAGAGGTGCCGCTTTCCAAATCCCAGCCGATCCCGGCCTGGTGCAAAATTTCAAGAACACTTTCAAGGTTGCTGACCAGCAATAAAAAGATCGGGCCCAGGAGCGCCCAGGCGAGATGATTAACCCGAGCCTGCCAGGTTTTTCCAAATTCCACCAGCAGATTGTATAACACCCCATAAGCGCCCACCGCGCTCAAACCAAAAATAGCTGCCAGCATTAAATTAAAAGCTACGCCGCCGCTGGTCATGGTAAATTTTGCCAACATGGCAGCCAGGATATAACCAAAATGGTAATAAGAAATCGCGTAACCAGAAAGCCAGGGATCATGCGGAGGCAACCCGGGTGAATTGATAATCGCATTAATAAAAGCCAATTCCATTGGCTTTTCAGTCCCTGTCGCGTCGGGGTCGGCCGCGCGCACGTAAGCCAAAAAGGTAAACCCAATCAAAAAGATACACTCAGAAATTAATACAAGCCGCCGATTTTCTTTCAACCAGGCCATCATTTCTGACCAGCGCCCCCAACCTGCCCAGAAACTCAAGCCCATCGTCACCATCAAGGCAAACAGGATCCCGCCCGGATGGTTTTGCAGCACCCCCAAGTTGCCCAGCAACCAGTAAAAAAATCCCCAAAGCAGCAAACCCAACCCCTTGCTCAGGCTGTAACCACGATCCGGGAGCTTTCCTAACAACCGAAAGGTTAATGGGAAGGACAGCCAGCCCAACGCCAGCAAGGAAACATACCAGGAGAACAGGTTCACGATCATTAAATCATCCTTCTTGCCCATCAGGTGAGACCCGGGGTGAATTTATTATAACAAGAACAGGATCAGAAGACACACTCAAGGCCCCAATCTCACCATACCTTTAATCTTATAAGATTGTACTTGTGTTCCACAAGGCTGATCGCAACTATTGGTGCCAATCGGGTAAGATTAATTCAAAGGTTTTATCGTATCCGAAGAAAACCAATCATTCGGGTTAGGTCTTTATTTCACGCCGAAGGATGTTTTCAACCCGATCACGTTTTTAAGATTAAACAGAACAACCCAACCAGCATCCAACCATTAAAACAATAAGATTAGAAAGTTTATTATTATAAACAAGCGTTTGCCAGACCATTTTACTGTTTGGAATGATACTTGCACTTATTAAACCGAAAATAGAAACAGAGCTGAGTCCCTAGTGTGTCTTATGGCAACAAGTCTTGCTTCCATTCTTAATCTCTTCTCAACGCCGCCTGGCGACCCGGTCTTCCATGTGTTTACCAGTTTGACGTTGGCGTTGACAACCGGGTTCCTGATTATCGGGCGCCAAAAATCAGTTGAAGCCGGTCAAAGCCGTAGATTGCCGATCGGGTGTGGCATCCTTTTTATAATTCAACTGGGCCTGTTTGCCTTGTACTTTGTAAATAAAACATCTGGTTTTGTTAACGCAAATTTCTTCCCTATTTTTGAACGGTTGGCGGCATCTTTAACCATCATTGGGTTGGCCTGGGCTTTTCTCGATAATACCCAACGTAAATACCCCACCATTTTATACGGCATCCTATCATTATTATTAATCGTTTTAGCTTTAGGGGCTGTTTTCTCTAAATCACTCTTTTTGAAAAACTCCCTTTTAACTCTATTTTCAATAGATATAACCTGGCAGTTAATCGCCCTGGCCCTGATTAGTATCAGCCTGATTTTGGCCCTCGCAATCCGGCCTGTGATGATCAAGGTGTTAACGCCCCTTCTGCTTTTGTTGGCTGGTGGACATATTTTCCAAATTCTTTTAACCTATGACCTGCAAGGACAGATGGGTGCAGTTCGCTTAAGCCAGATGCTCAGTTTCGCATGGCTGCTGATAGCAGTCATCTATTATTCATCAAAGCAAAACGCCGTAAAACCCTGCAGAAAAACCAGCCGCGCAACAAACCTAAGCGCGCAAAAACCGATCTTGTTTAAAAGTGGGGCCGTTTCACAGAAAAAACCCCCGGCAAGACGATATTCAAGAATTGTCGGGCTGGGGCAACCAAAAAAATTTGAGCAAACTGTTCAGGGTGATGAGATGAGAGTCGACACAAAGCCAGCTTTGGTCAACCTTTTATTGCAGATCAATACTGCCAAAACTAAAACAGAAAAATACCAAACTATCGCACAAGCGCTCAGCCTAGGTGTGATGGCTGATGTTTGTTTTTTGGCCAGTATTTCAAAAAATTCAGAAAAAATTCACATCCTTGGCGGTTACGATCTGATTCGGGAAACAATCTTGAAAGCAGATACCCTTGCCCGTGAAGACCTTCCTAATGTGATCGCAGCCTGGAATACCGGCAAAATTCTCAACCTGTCCTATGATGATACTGACCTGCGCGATGCTCAAACCCTGGCCATGCTTCTTAATTATCATGCTATTGGCGACCTGTTGGCTTACCCATTAGGTTTGCCCGAGTCTCCGTTGGAAGGCGGGGTCTTTTTCCTTTCTCCATATACTGGAAAACGGTGGGATGACAAGACTTTGCAGCTCATGGGCCAGATCCATCAGGCTTTGTCGATGGTTCTCTTCGCTCCTGACGCCTTAGAAGAAGCCAGCTTTGCATCAAGCCAAGCAAAAACAAAAGTTAATAAATTAACCCTGGCAACAGAAAAATTATATGCAGTGCTAACCGAGAAAGAAGCTCAGATCCAGGAAAAAGACACCCTGATCAAAGGATTAAAAGCCAAGTTCCAGATTGATAGAATGGAAACCATGACCCAGATGGAGCAATTGCAGCAAAAAATTGCCGACCTCGATGCTCAGATCGCCAATCAGTTCGATTTTTCAAGCGAGTTGGAGCAGTTCCAAAAGGAAAACCTCCAGTTAATCACCGAGCGCGAGCAGCTTCAACAGGAATTAAACCGGATAAAAAATATGCTCCGAACGCTGCAAACAGAAACCGGACAAACCGGCCCTATCCGCCTGTCCTTAGAAAACCAGGTCATCAGCCTGGATTCAATTGCAGCAAACGCTCGTTTGCGGGTTGCGTCATACTTACAGGAACACCATATCGATCTCGAAACCAACAACCCTGACGGCCGTTTGATGATCAAAACCGATCCCGAATTATTACAAACTGCCCTGTTCGAATTATTAAAAAACGCCATTCTCAGCTCCGACCATGGCGGGACAATCAGGCTGGAACAGAAATTGTCTCTCGAAATGGGGATGTTGACGGTTCAGATCACTGATTTTGGAGAAGGGTTAACCCAAGCAGAACAAGCTGCATTGTTCAGCGCCCAGCATGAAAGTATTCCGGGTATCGGAAGTGTACAAGCCGTGCGCAATGCCATTCGGGCAATTCGTGTCCTGAACGGGAAGATTTGGTTAAAGAGTAAAAAGATCTCATACACAACTTTCCGCCTCCAAATTCCAGTACGGATTATTGATTGATAATGATATGATCCAAGCTATAATAATGAAACCGATCTTAAATTGGGAATCTAACCAACCGGACAAAAACCATGACTTCTAAACCAATAACCTCTCACCATAAGGCTGATCCTCATCTCCCCAGAAGCATACAGATGCTCGTCTTTGGTGTTTTTCTTTTCCTGGTGTTCGTATTAGCATTCATTTTAATCGCTGGTTTTCAATCAAACAACCGGGTTAGTCCTGCGTACATCTATGCACTGCAAACCCGCACGGCACTCAACGCCGAACCCACGCCCACACCCTTCCAGCCTGAAATCTTTGGTTATATCCCTGGAGCAACCCCCGAACCGGTCACTGCCAACAGCAACCCTGAGTTCGGCCCGAGCAGCACACCAAAACAGCTTGAAAAACCTGAAGGGCAGGTCAATGTCCTTTTGCTGGGTTCCGATTTGCGGGAAAACGAAGGCGGATTTCGCACAGACACCATCATCTGGGTTTCTCTGAATCCCAAAGATGGGTTTGTGAGCGCGGTTTCTTTTCCCCGAGATCTCTATGTGGAAATACCAGGTTATGGCGAAAATCGGATTAATACAGCCTTTGGCAGGGGCGATTTTGAGTTACTGGCAGACACGATGGAAATTAATTTTGGCATACGCCCCGACAATTATGTTCTCATTCATATGAGTGGCTTTGCATCCCTGATTGATAGCCTGGGTGGAATTAATGTTGAGGTCGAACAAAACCTGACGGATTCCTGTGCCCGGTGGATCAATCAAAGTGGGTGGTGCAGCGTTGGCCCCGGCGTCGTGAACATGAATGCCGACGTTGCCCTCTGGTATGTGCGTTCACGCTATTCAACCAATGATGTCGACCGCGCCCGTCGCGCCCAGGAAGTGGTAGAGGCCATCTTCCGGCGTTTAATGAGCCTCGATGCAATTCTAAAGGCGCCCGAACTCTACAATGCCTATACCACCTTCGTCCAGACTGATGTTGAATTAGGCAAGGTTGTCACCCTGCTTCCGCTGGCAAAAACGATCTATGAGAATGGTGATATCCGGAATTACGTGATTGGTTTTGAAGAAGCATACAGTTGGATCACCTTTTCCGGAGCCAATGTATTAGTCCCCGATAAAGAGCTGATTAGGGAACTATTAATTGAAGCCCTCGAATTAAAATAATTTCAGTAATTGACAATCCAACGAGGTTGGTTTAAAATTGTTAAGCAGTATAGACTATGCGAATATTTTGCGTGTGGAGGTCTTATGACAAACCAATCGAGTGAATTCAAAAACGCACCCGCTCACCTAAACGAGCGGACGCACTTTCAGCCTGCAATCCAGGCCTGGAAGTTTTTCTTAACCGATCAGGGACGCTCTCCCTATACCATTAAAGCCTTCATTGCAGACCTCAACCTGCTCGATGTCTTTCTGGCACCCGACAAGACTATCGGTGAAGTTAGCCAGAAAGACCTTGAAAATTTCCTCGACTGGTTGGAAAATGAACGCGGCGTTCCCTGCAGCCCAAAAAGCCTTTCCAGAAGGATCACATCGGTGAAAAGTTTTTTTCGCTGGCTGCAAAGGGGTGGTGTGTTAATAGCTGATCCAGCAGAAAAACTTCCCCAAAAAACAGTGTCCAGTCCCCTGCCTGGGGTGTTAACGCATCCCGAGTTGAAAACCGCGCTAAGAGCTGCTGAAAGCCTGCGCTATGGCGATCAGCCTGACGCCCGCCCGTACACCTTGTTAAAACTTTTACTTGAAACCGGGATCAAAAAAGGTGAGTGCCACAATATCAACCTCAACCATCTCGAAGTGGAAGACCCACAGGAAGCCTTTGTTTTTATTCGTTACACCAATCCGCGTTATCGGTATAAAGAACGCAAATTACCACTTTCCCCAGATTGGGTTGAGACGTTTACCGAATATGAAATGCAATACAAACCCCAGGAACGGTTATTTCCCTGGACAGCACGCCGATTGGAATACATCCTCGAGGACATCACCGAAGCAGCAGGTTTTGAAAAACGTATTTCTTTTGACATGTGCCGCTGGACAAGCGCCTTGTCCGACCTGATTGAAGGTATCCCGCCCGAGAAAATTCGTCAGAAACTGGGCGTATCAAAGATTCAGTTCCGTGAAGTGCATCTGAAATTACGCAGACTTGCCCTGCGACAAGGGTATGACCTTGGCGACGATACAGAAGAGACGCCCTCTGATTAATCATCACCAAACTTCGACATCTTAATCATATTGCCCCTGACAGTCATTCGTTGTCTTTTTTAGCCTGATTCTCAAAATGCGCTGAGTATTTTCTGTGATTTTAAAGGCCTCCGATACACCCAGACCAACCACCCAGGCAATTCGATCTTCAGAAATAAGCAGCGGCCACATTGATCGTAAATGTGCGGGCACCTTGTGGTTCACAAATAAATCTTGCAAACTTTGGGAATGTCCGTCCATGCCCAGGGGCTGAAAACGTTCGCCCGGCACTGGTCCTCGCAGCATCAAAGGCATCGTCAAACGTTCATAATCTAGCCAGGCTTCATCGCCGGGAATGTTTTTCACCGCTTTTAGGGGTTCGTCAGGCAACGTCGGCATCAGACACGCCTCGATACACCACCCATGTCTGAGATTGAGAGCGCCTTCAAGCCCAAGGCTCTGTTTGTAAGTTGGCTCAACCAGCAATGGCATGCTAAAATCTGGCAGATCGGCTGACCAGGTTTTAACAATCAGGAAATCCTGTACAATTGCCAGGTTCAAGCAAGCGATCAGGTCAATTTGATCGCCCGAGTTTGCTGTTTGGGAGAAATTCAATCCACGGTTGATTACGTCATAGCCAACATCACGTAAATCAGGTCGTAATTTCTCAATGGTGTGTCTCAGTACCCGCCGCATAAGTGCTTTTGGCAGCAGCAAAAAATCTGAGCGGCTGACTTCAATCCTATTTTCAGCTTCATTGCGCATACAATCTTGATATACCTTGAGGGTAACCTCGTCCATCCAGGCAGCCTCTTCGCTCAACACATCGATCATCCTCAACAGTACAGACTTAAAGCGCGTATTATAGGTTTCCAGAGACGGTATTAATTCATGCCGAAGTCGATTACGGTAAAAAGTTGTGTCTAGGTTAGTCGTATCTACACAGGGACACAAGTCAAGCGAGCTTACAAAAGCATCAATTTCATCGCGCCAGATGCCCAGCAAAGGTCTGACCAGTGGGATGTGCACATCCCACTGGGGCATTATCCTGCGAAAAGACATCCCTGTCAGGCCGGGCAAGGCTGCACCACGCAAGAAATGCATCAACACGGTTTCCACCTGATCATCTGCATGATGCCCAACAGCCACCGCCTGGCATTCATGCTGCCGCGCCTGTTCAAACAGGAACCGGTAGCGAACTTCTCGTGCCGCTTCTTCTATCGACAACCTCTCTTTTTTCGCCAATTCATCTACATTAAATCTTTCGCTGAAAAAAGACCATCCTCGCAATGCTGCAAGCTTTTGAACAAAATCGGCTTCAGCCCCAGATTCAAGACGCAAAGCGTGGTCAACGTGGGCAATCACCAGATCATATCCAAGTGCGTCCAGACCAAACATCAACGCCAGACTGTCTGCCCCACCCGAGACACCCAAAAGGATGGGCTCACCTATCTTTAATTCACATTGATTGGCGGCTGCCTTTGCCAAGCTTTCCAAGAACATACCCACATTATAGCATCCGCCAGTGATGAACGCAGGTTAAATAAGGTATACTTTAGCATGAGCCGGACCATGATGATTAAGTCTAGTTTCACAATCGGCATCACGGGAAATATCGCCACGGGAAAAAGCGTGCTTCGCCGCATGCTGACCAACGCAGGCGTGTTTGGTATCGATGCAGATACGCTCGCCAACCGCCTGTTGTACCCAGGTGGGGGCGCTTACCAGCAGGTAATCGACACCTTTGGCCCGGAAATTAAATCCGATCACGTCCATATTTCGAATAAAAAGCTCGGACAGATCGTTTTTAACGATCCCAAGGCTTTAAAACAGCTCGAAAATATCACCCATCCACTGGTGATTGAAACCATACTTCGTTATATTCAAGCAGCTCAACAACCGATAGTATCCATAGAGGCAATCAAGCTCATTGAAGCAGGGCTAGGCAATCATTGTGATCAGCTATGGGTTAGTTACGCCTCGTTCGAGAGCCAGATGCGACGTTTACAAGACTCGCGCGGTTTATCGAAAGGAGAAGCCAGCATTCGAATCACCGCTCAACCGCCCCAAATTGAAAAACTATCCCAGGCTGATGTGATTATTAATACAGAAACAAGCTTTAAAGACACTTGGATAAAGACGTGCAGCGCGCTTAATGATACAATTCAATCAAGAACTGATGTTTTGCCTTTGCACATTAATATTTCAAAGGATTGGCTTGCCTCAACTGTCAATGCCCTCCCACTGAAACAAGTAGAGCTTGCATGGGAAGAACTGGCTGGAAAAACGCACTCCGAGCTGTATGAATGCCTGGGACTGAAAACGGTCCTTGCTATCTTGAAAAATAAGCATATCCGTGCGTTCATCATCTGGGACAACTGGAATTTTACTGGCACCCTGCTCAAAGTTTATCCGCTTGCATTCTATAAATCTTTTCCAACGCTGGTTTTTAATGCTTTTGAAGAGCATGCTCAAATCAACCGGATGGAGTTTTTATTGATCGCTGACGAGATGGCCACCGCCGGGGGAATTCACCCCGGTCAATTTGGCTATGATCAACAACGGATCGCGGACATTGTTTATCTGGCCTGGCAAATTGCCGCTCAAAAAGCAATCAGCAACAACCAAACAAAGGTCTGGCGCAAGGTACTGACGCAACCCTTTGAATTAACAAATGAAACCAAGTTTGATTAATTAATTTTCGGATGACCCAATTTATTAACGACCTCTTATTCCTTTTCCAACGTTTTGGTTGGACAGATTTTCTCGATATCATTCTGGTTGCGGCGATCTTTTTCATCGTGTTGATGTTGCTCAGGGATACCGATGCACTGGTTCTTCTGCGCGGTGTCCTCTTTGTCATTGTCCTCTTGGCGTTGTTTACCAGTCTGATCGAACTACCAGCCTTTTCCTGGCTGATCCGGACAGTTTTACCGGCCCTGGTACTGGCCATACCGGTCATTTTTGCCCCAGAGATCCGGCGGGCCCTTGAACGGGTGGGCCGGGCAGGGAATATCTCATTCTTAGCCCGCACCCAGAATATCACTGAAAAGAAATTAATCGAAACCTTAAATGCAGTGATCAAAGCCAGTGGGCGGCTTTCAGAACGTCACCATGGCGCCTTGATTGTCATTCAGCGCAACCACGGACTGGGCGAATACATACAAACCGGCGTTCCAATGCACGCCGATGTAACGCCAGAGCTTTTGCTTCAAATTTTCTACCCGAACACACCACTGCATGATGGTGCAGTAATTATCGTTAACGACCAGATCGTGGCGGCATCCTGTGTTATGCCGCTCTCATCCAGCGGTGTACTCAACCGCTCTCCTGAACGCACGCTCGGGCTGCGTCATCGCGCCGCCCTGGGCATCACAGAAGTTAGTGATGCAATTGCCGTCGTGGTCTCCGAAGAAACAGGCAGTATTTCCATCGCCCAGGATGGAAAAATGATCCACCGCCTTAATGTGGAACGCTTCCAAAACACCTTAATGGCGTTCTTTCAAGCCACTGAATTTCTGGATGGAAAAAGCCTGATCGCCCGTCTGTTGGCCTTATTCACCCACAAAGAAGAGTCCGAAAAAGAGGGTGATGAATAATGAAATACATTTACAAAGTCATCCGCAGCCTGCCCACCCTCCTGACCGCGCTATTATTTGCCACCGCGGTTTGGATCTATGCGGTGACTCTGTCAGACCCCACTGAAACCCGTACCTATCCCAGACCTATCGCCGTGGAGATCATCGGGTTAGACCCGAAATTAACCCTTACCAATGAAGTTACTCAACAGGTCAATTTAACAATTCGAGCACCATCTTCCATTCATGCACAGCTTGAAAATGACACCAACCTGTTTGATGTGATTTTAGACCTTTCAGGCCTGGAACCGGGATCCCATACCCTTACACCCCAGGTAACCCTAGGTTTATCACCCGCGGAAATTCTTCGAATATCACCCTCGTCAGTTCTTGTCAAATTAGATGAAATCGTCACTCAAAGCTTTCCAATTAACCTGAAAGTGATTGGAAGCCCAACCATTGGTTACGAAGCACAGACGCCAGAACTGAGTGACGAAAATGTACTTATCTCAGGCCCCAAATCATTGATCAGCACAATCGATCATGTCAACGGCGAGATCAATATCATCGATGCAACCGATAATGTCCAACGGGTGGTTGAGCTAGCCTTGCTCACGGCAGAGGAGGTTGTCGTCTCAGGGGTCACACTCAATCCTGCCTCTATACAGGTCACGGTGCCAATTAGCCAGCGCGGTGGATTCAGAACAGTGGTGGTGAAAATTGTAACCAGCGGACAAATTGCAACTGGTTATCGGTTAACCAATATCTTTGCCATGCCGCCGACCGTGACCATCTTTTCCACCGATCCCAGTTTGGTAGATACCATCCCAGGCTTTATTGAGACGGCACCGATCAATCTCAATATGGCCAGTGAAGATATCGAGATCAGAGTTGCTCTGAACCTTCCAGAGGGTATCAACGTGGTTGGGAGCCAGAATGTCACCGTTCAAATTGGTATCGAACCAATTCAAAGCAGCCTCAGCTTCACAAATATCCCCATTCAAATTGAAAATTTGGGCGAAGGCTTGAAAGTCGAGATTTCGCCTGAAAAAGTGGATATTTTCCTTTCCGGTCCTTTGCCGTTACTGGATGAGCTCAACCAGGAAAATATCTTCGTTGTGATTGATCTTTCAGACCGAGGGCCCGGAACCTATCAATTAGCGCCGACGGTTTTGCTGGAAAACGGCCAGATCAATATCGATGCAATTTTACCAAGTGCTATCGAAGTGACCATCACCGAAGCGAAATAAGTAATCCAGTCCGATAACAAATAGCTTATTCTTGTTAAAAAATCATCTTGTGCTTCCCCTTTCAGTCTTTACGAACCTGCCGGAAGCACAAGATGACTGCTTTTTAAAATAGATTGTTGCTAATGTGTGGAAAATTTCCTGTAGAAAGTCTTATGTTTGTCTATTTATCCATTGGTTAAGACAAAACATCGCCACACAAATGGACCTCGATGCCCATCTCTTTAAACATTGCGGCCTTAACCATTAACGCAAGGTCTGCCGCTTCTGCTGAGGGGGCATAAGCAACATTGATATGGTTGGCCTTATGCCTGCCCATCAATTGATCACGGCTGACGCCATGAAGCAGCGCATGCATAATGGGCCACACCTCGGCCGTCAATCCCGATCTTAATCCAAGCGCTCTTCGTTATTTTTATACAGGGGTCAAACTTGTTCACAAACCTGTCGAACAAAGCATCGTTTCCTGGCTGCAACCTGTCACTAGCATCTTTGCTTTCAGGGGTTATAATTGTTCCGACAGTTCTGGTCATGATGTAAGAGCTCCTGTGGCGATTGGCATATTTTATTTCTAGGGAGTTCTCTCAATTTGCCGCCCCACCGATGAGGGGATGATACAGGTGCTGTCGTTTCAATTGCTCTATGAGAGCTAAGCTTGCAGCCAATGACTTTTTTTAATTAATCCTGTATTCATGCTATCTACAGGCCCATTGTTTTTTGCTGCAAAATAATTTAAGAAAGGTCAGCGCATTGATTAAAGAAACCATCATTTTTTTGATCGGTGTTATTTCGACAGGTTTTACATCACCACTGGCTATACACAAAGACCTTGAGTCCCTGGCAATTAACTTATCCAGGGTCACAGGCTGTTTGCCCGAGGAAGCGATCTATAAAGCCTATGGTAAATTAGAGTTCGAATTAATCGATAACAATGATTTCGGTTATTCTTGTTGGTCGAATCTGAAGTGTTATGGGTCTATTGACCCGCTAACCTGCGATAAGGCAAGGGGTTTGTTCATTCACGAATTAGGTCATCGGTTCTTAAATAGTTTGGATTTGACCTATGAAGAATTAAATATGGAAATCGGCTACTATTCAAATGGAGACTATGTTCATGTGGCAGGGATCAACCCAAAGACTGGCAACTATGAACGCACGACGTTGGGTTATGTCGATTCATGCGCACCTCACATTCAACATGGTCTGTTGTCGCCTGCTTACAACTCTTACAAAGAAGATTTTGCGGACATGTTCATGAACTGGGCATTGGGTGGATTCACCGACTGTGAAGCGGGTAGAGCGAGAATGAAATGGATGGAAAGTTTTGTTCAAACCACCTTGGGAGAACCGAGAAATGGGAGTTCTATTAACAAAAAATCTCATATGAATTCTTGTAATACTTTTCGTCCTGTTTTCTCAGCAAATGAGGAAATTGGATAATTACAATTTTTCTATGGTTAACCACCTAACGAGTTAAATATTTGTCATCACGCCTCCGGCAGGCGGGGTGAGGTGCAAAAATTATGCGACGAGCACCGCAACCAAGCTCTCGCCCGCTCATCAGCCAGCCGTGAATGACTGGGGTATAATCACATCTTATGGCTAAACCTGTTGTTGCCCTGGTGGGCAGACCCAATGTCGGAAAAAGCACCCTTTTCAATCGCTTGATCGGTAAAAGACTGGCAATTGTTGACGAGGTGCCCGGTACCACCCGAGACCGCCTTCTAGCCGAGGCGGATTGGAATGGTTATTTTTTCTATGTCATGGATACCGGTGGCATTGATCCCACCAAAGGCAAAGCCCAGGCTCCTCTTTCAATTGGATCTAAAGAGTTCATCCAAGAAATTCGCATGCACGCTGAACTGGCAATAGAAGAAGCCAATCTGATCCTGTTTCTTGTTGACGGGCAGGTAGGCATCACGCCAGCGGATCAGGAAATTGCGGAGATCTTACGTAGAAAACAGCACTCTGTCGATGGGAAATTTTATCCACCGGTCATCCTGGCGGTTAACAAAGCAGAAAGTGCTAAAATTCGCCAGGGCGTAGCGGAATTTTATCAACTTGGTTTAGGTGAACCGTATGCCATTTCGGCGCTGCACGGAACAAGTACCGGAGATCTTCTGGATGAAGTTGTGCGCCACATCGCCGAATTTGGCGAAGATACCGAAGAGGACAACTCTACAAAGATCGCGATTGTTGGGAAACCAAATGTTGGCAAGTCCAGCTTGCAGAATAAAATTGTCGGTGCAGAGCGTGCAATCGTCAGCGAGATCCCTGGCACAACCCGTGATGCCATCGACACGCAATTCGAGCTCGATGGATACCCCATTACCCTGATTGATACCGCCGGAATCCGTCGCCGTGGCAAAGTCGTACCTGGCGTTGAAAAGTACAGTGTCATCCGCAGTATGAACGCGATTGAACGAGCCGATGTCGCCATCCTGGTGATTGATGCCACCACCAGCATTACAGCGCAAGATACACATATTGCTGGATACATTAAAGATGCCTGGAAAAGCGCGGTGGTTGTTGTCAACAAATGGGACTTGATCGAAAAAGATACTTACACCATCAACGAGTACACCGCCAAAATCCGTCATGAACTCAACTTCATGGATTACGTCCCGCTGATCTTCATCAGCGCGTTAACAGGTCAAAGAGCAGAGCGCGTAC
>JAAYKH010000057.1 GCA_012522475.1 Chloroflexota bacterium
CCTTCTGTAATGGACCCCGTAATTGTCGGATCAGGTTTACCAAAGACCTTTGCAGAATCATAGACCGTAATCGTTATCTCTCTTGGGTTGATTTTCACGGTTGTATTGGCAAATCTGTCGTCGCAAGATAGGTTCGTAACTTTAACGTAGACTGGATAACCTACGACTCCACCATCGTCATCGTATTTCCCGTCTGTGAATTCTGGTTTATCCTTACTCCAAGATCCATCTTCTCCGGTAGAGCTATACCAAACTTCGTCGCCTTCACCCAAGCTGGCAACCGTAACGGTGTGATCATCCCCATCATAGACCACGTTCACTGCTTCGACGATAATAACCGGGCATTCGCCTTCACGCGGCGTGCCGTTATCTTCGCCGCTACCGTCACCAGGCAACTGATCGTCATCGCCTTCTGAGGGTTCCCCAACATCCAGTAAACCCACATTTGATGGGCTCTCTGGCAGCGGCTCACCACCCCCAAGTAATTGCAAACCTTCGGCTTCTGCTACTATTTCGTCGCCCTCAATTTCATCCTCGGGTTCTGGTTGAGTGGTGAACAAGTCAGCTGGCGCACCGCCAGCATCGTTTTCATCAACGCGTAAATCCGAGCTGTCCAACGCGTGTTCATCACCTTCAGAGGGCGCTTGCGTATCCACCACGGGCGGCTCACTTATTCCAATATCTGCAAACACTGGAAGATGCAAGGATGTCATCAATACCATGATGGATAAGGTAATCGTTAGTAGTCTTTTCAGTTGTGCCACGATGAATTCTCCCTTGATCAAAAACTTTCTAAAGTTTAAACAAAACCCTTGTTTTATACCTCACCATTTAATAAATAACAAATAAATTTACACAATTTAGTGAAAATTAACAGCTTTCTAATAATCTGCCGTTTAGATTTTTATCAAAAGTGAATTGTGTTCCAACCCCTTGCCAGGGATATTTTTCTAATCATCCGCCCTATTTAGATTGATCGGGTCGATCTCACTCCCACTCAATCGTCCCCGGGGGTTTGCCGGTAATGTCATAGACCACCCGGTTAACGCCCGCGACCTCACTGGTGATGCGCTCCGACACACCTGCCAGCAGACTTGCTGGCAGACGCGCCCAATCGGCGGTCATAAAATCCGTTGTATTGACGGCCCGCAGGGCAATCACCTCGTCATAGGTGCGCTGCCCCCCCGTCACCCCTACCGTCTTCACCGGCAGCAAAACCGCAAAGGCTTGAGCTGTACCCCCTTCGTCCTGAGTCAGCAAGCCCGCGCACGCCAGCGCCTCGGTGAAGATGGCATCTGCCTGGCGCAGTTTTTCCACACGCGCTGGGGTGACCTCACCCAAACAGCGCACCGCCAGCCCAGGGCCGGGAAAGGGTTGGCGCCAAACCAGTTCCGGCGGCAGCCCCAATGCCTCACCCACCAGGCGTACCTCATCTTTGAATAACTCCCGCAGCGGCTCAACCAGTTCAAAGTCCATCTTCTCAGGCAAGCCACCGACATTGTGATGCGTTTTAACCGGTTGTACGCCGCGCTGTTTCACAGCACGCGATTCAATCACATCGGGGAAAATCGTCCCCTGCACCAGGAAGGGCGGGTCGCCCAAATTATGAGCACTTGTTTCAAAAATTCGGATGAAGGTTTCACCAATTATGCGGCGCTTGGCTTCCGGATCGGTGATCCCCTGCAGGTTGTTAAAAAAGGTCTCCGCCGCGTCCACACAGTGCAGGTTGGCGCCCAGGTCTGCCTGGAAAGCCTGCCTTACCCACCGGGCCTCATCTTTACGCATCAAACCAGTATCCACAAAGACTGCGCTGAGTTGACTGCCCACGGCCTTGCTGACCAGTGCTGTAGCAACGCTTGAATCCACACCGCCACTAACCGTCGCCAGCACCCGGGCACTGCCTACCCGCGTCCGGATCTGGCTGAGCGCACGTTCGATGATGGACGTCACGGTCCAAGTGCCAGAGCAGCGGCACACTTCGCGCACAAAGCGATTAATGATCTGCTGCCCGGCAAGTGTCTGCGCAAGCTCCGGGTAGAATTGCAGCCCATAATATCCCCGCGCGTCGTCGCCAAGCGCGGCAATTAGGTCGCCCTCTGTGCTGGCCAAAATTTCAAAGCCTGCTGGGGGTATTTCCACACGGCCTGCAAACGAGGCCCACACCTGTGGGTTATCTCCGGCTTGCAGCAAGCAGGTTGGATGCTGCACGCTCAAGTGTTCAAGGCCATCATCCCGCCCCCCAGCAAAGGAGACCTCACCGCCCAGGGCCTGTACCAGCGCCAGCATACCATCCGCAATACCCAAAATCGGCCGGCCAGATTGCAAGACATAAGCTGGCAATATCGGCACGCCAGGCTCGAAACCCAAGCGGGGTGCGCCGGAAAGGATAAAACCCTGCGGATTATGCGCCATCACAAGGTCTTCTGGGGCGTCCCAGGGAAGCAGGTCAGCATAAACCTGTGCAGCCCGTACCCGGCGAGCGATTTGCTGGCTGGAGGGTGACCCAAAATCAAGGATGATGATTGTCTCTGTCATGGAAATCTCCGGTTTCTGTATCGTCCTGTGAAGATGCTTCACTGACCAGGTGCCAGTGCCAGACGGGAATGGATTGATAGGGGCCGCCATTGGTGATCAGGCGGTAACCCCGTTGGTCGAGGTTAAAGCCCTGAATCAGCTGTTTGACCAGTTGAAAAAGGCCGGCGTACATGTTGGGTTAGCACCAGGTGCAGCCGAAAGTGACGGGGTCGCGTCCTTTGGCAAGATCAAAATATGCAGGGGGTAATTCGGTTGGGGGTGATGAAACGCTATCCAATAGGCATTTTCACCCAGCCGCTCAAGGGACAACTTACGAATCACAGATGGGTACACAAAGGACACCAATCGCCGCAGGTGTTTCCAGCGAGCGATTTCAAGCAGTAAGGCCAGCAGCCTATTTTTCAGCGAAGATGATCTGGCCATCATCCAGAGAGGCGATCGGAACCAGGGCCTTGATGGGAATATTCAACGGTGTAAGCAGTTCACGCCCGCCTTCAAAGGTCTTCTCAATCAACGTGCCAATACCCACCAGGGTCGCCCCAGCGATTTCCGCCAACCGCGCCAGGCCAGCGATTGTTGCACCTGACGCCAGGAAATCGTCAATAATCAGAACCCGCTCGTTGTTCCGCAGGTATTCAGGTGAAACGATCAACTCTACCATGCGCCCCTTGGTGTGTGAGGGAGCCAATGTTAAAAAAACCGTATCGGGCATGGTAACCGGTTTGCGCTTGCGCGCATACACCACCGGCAGATTAAGAAATTTACCGGTCATTAAGGCTGGCGCGATGCCCGAAATTTCTGCCGTCAGTATCTTGGTCGGGTTGGTATCTGCAAACAGCCGAGCAAACTCTTCTCCGCAAGCTTCCATCAATATGGGGTCGACCTGGTGATTGATGAAATTATCCACTTTCAAAATTCCCCCGCCCAGGCTCTCGCCATGTGCAGCAATCCTTGCCCTTAAGGGTTCAAACACTATTAACCTCCATCCAAACAACTTGTATCGTGTGTGGAAATTTTACAATGAAATTAAGCTGCTTTCAGCACCCGGGAATGTTTTAACCAGGTGTTAAACTTCCGGTGGCCCCTGGTGTTCAGGGGTTGCTGCAGTGTCGTTTCGGCGAATTCTGAACAAGATCTCTTCAAGGATTTTACGATTAAAGCTGACCAGGTCTGCAATCAGCCCGATCAGGAAGGTCATAAATCCCACAATCAGGAACACCGCCGCCAGGATCAATGATTGAACCATCCCGGCGCCCTTTCCTTGAATGAACGCCACAATAAAGCGCACGCCAATTGCAGTGCCCACCAGCAGCAGCAGCACGCTGATAACGGTGAAGATGCGCAGCGCCCGGTACAGGGTAAAAGAACGCATAATTGTCACGCCGGAATTGAGCAGGTAATGTCGGATGCTGCTGAACAGCCGTGAGGGCCGTTCGGGCGGGTTGGTTTCAATGGGCACAAAAGCCACCCGAACCCGTTTGGCCCCCGCCTGAATCAGAGATTCAAGGGTGTAGGAATAATTGCTCAATATCAGGGTTTCCAAGGCTACCTTACGGGTGAGCGCCCGGAACCCGCTGGTGGCGTCGGGGATCTCGAAACCAGCCGCGGCAGAGACGACTTTGCTACCCAATTTCTGCAGAGCACGCTTGTGGGCCGGGAAATGTGGGGTATTGCCCACACCCCGGTCGCCGATAACCAGTTCTGCCGTGCCACCCAGAATAGGGCGCACCAACCGGTGAATATCCTCCGCTGGGTACTGATTGTCGGCGTCCGTATTGACGATCACATCCGCGCCCAGCCGCAAGCAGGCATCCAGCCCGACGGTGAAAGCCTGTGCCAACCCCAGGTGCCGGCTGAGGTGGACAATATGATCCGCACCCGCCTCCCGGGCTGCAACCACAGTGTCATCCGTGCTGCCATCATCCACCACCAGAATTTCAACCTGGTCGAAGCCGTCTACAGCCCTGGGGAGCTGTGCAAGGGTCTTGGGTAGAATCTGCGCCTCGTTATAGCAGGGGATTTGGATGATTAATTTCATGGCCTTCTTTGCTCTAATTACGCCTGATTTAGTATAACATAGCGTGCAGATCTTAGTATAGGAAATTAGAAACTCCAGCCAACTCACCAGTGGGGCGTTGACAGCCATCAAACAGCTACTTTATAATTGAACCTATCCACAATTGAACCGATGAAAGGATGCGCCATGTACCGCATCAAACGCAGTTGGAAACTAATGAAAGCCAGTATAGAGGTTCTCAAGCTCGATAAAGAATTACTGCTTTTCCCCCTGATCTCATCTATCGCGATGATTATCATCATGTTGACCTTTCTGATTCCCACCCTGATCGGGGGCATTCTGGATAATATCCTCGACGCGGGCATGCCGGTATTCGGCTATTTTGTGTTGTTTCTGTTTTACCTGGTGCAGTATACCGTCGTCTATTTCAACAGCACGGCCCTGGTAGGAGCAGCCATCATCCGTCTGCGGGGTGGAGACCCAACAGTCCGGGATGGTTACAAAATTGCCGGGCAGCGCATCCTGCCCATCTTGGGTTGGGCGCTGATTTCCGCCACGGTTGGCCTGATCCTCAAAATGCTTTCGAATAAATCCGATGAGAGGCGCCGGGGTATTGGCGGTTTGATCGCCTCCATCCTGGGCGCAACCTGGAACGTGCTCACCTTCCTGGTTGTGCCTGTCCTGGCGGTGGAAGGCCTGGGGCCGATTGAAGCGATCAAACGCAGCTGGGAACTACTCAAACGCAGTTGGGGCGAGCAAATCTCGGGCACCCTCTCTATCGGGCTGATCTTCACGCTGATCGGTATTGCTGGTGGCATGTTGCTCCTCGACATTGGCGTCGCCCTCGCCTTCTGGTTAGAGAGCGCGACCCCGGTCATCATTTTCGGCGCCCTGCTGTTCCTTTTTATCGTGGTAATTTCCCTGCTCAGCAGCACGCTCAGCGGTATCTTTTCAGCTGCAGTGTATGCGTATGCCGCCGATGGTCAGGTTGGTCTTTTCGATGAAAGCCTGATCCGCGAGGCGATCAACCCTTGATTAAACGCTTTCATCTGCGAAAGGTTTGTTAGTCAAACAATATTAAGTTAACACCACAGAGCCCGTACCCTCCCAGCCCCCGATGATGTAAAATCGGGGCTGTTTAACGAAATCTCGCCTGCCAACCGAAGAGATGCTCCGGGATTAATGAAACGCTGCCCCGCACAAAGCGCCCAAACAAAAGGCAAAATGTACTGTGAAAAACACTTATCAACATGCTCGCGACCTGTTCAAAACCTACCTGGCCCCACACAAAGGACAGGTGGCGGTTTTGGGGTTGTTAATCTTAGCCAACCTGGGGTTACAGCTCCTGATCCCGCAGATTATGCGCTTATTTATCGATGCAGTGGTCGGTGGTTCGCCCCTTGGGCTCCTGACCCGCCTGGGAGCTGCATTCCTGGTGGCAGCCTTAAGTCAGCAGGGGATAGCCATCGGCTCCGCTTATTACACCCAGCACCTCGGCTGGTCGGCTACAAATGCCCTGCGTGAAGACCTTACCCGGCACGCCCTTAACCTGGACATGCGCTTCCACAAAGCCCACCCACCGGGCGAGATGATCAGCCGCATCGACTCGGATATCACCACACTGAACGATTTCTTCTCCCAGTTTCTGCTCAACTTGCTGGCAAATTTCCTGTTGGTGTTGGCCGTCCTCATTGTGCTGTATTTGGAAGACTGGCGCATCGGCTTGGTGCTGACGGGCTTTGCCCTGGTTGCGCTGCTGGTGCTCACCCGGTTTCGCAATATCGCCGTCCCGCACTGGGAAGCCGAACGCAAAGCCGAAGCAAATTTCTTCAGCTTTTTAGAAGAACGCCTGAACGGTACAGTGGATATTCGCGCCAATGGTGGTCGTTCGTACACGTTGCAACAATTCTTTGCCCACACCCAGGAGATGTACCAACGGTCAATCAAGGCGGGCTTCATGGTGAACTATATGTTGAACGCCATGTTCCTGGTCTTTGCCATGGGAACTGCAATTTCCCTGGGCGTGAGCGGTTCGCTGTACCTAAATGGAGCACTCACCATTGGCACAGTGTATATTGTCTACCAGTACAACCGCATGCTGGAAACCCCTTTAGAAGAAATATCCCGCCAGCTCTCCAATATCCAAAAATCCCTGGCCAGCATTAAACGTGTCTTTGAACTCTTCGACCAGCAGACTGAAATCACCGCCGCCCCGCCAGACCCACAGATTGAGAGCCTGCTGCAGGAAAGCGGTCCGCTGGCGGTGAAGTTCGATCACGTTTCGTTCTTTTATGATGATCAGGGCGAAGCACCTGCTCAGGCACCGCTTGAAAACGTGCTCCAGGACATCAACTTCACGCTTAACTCCGGTGAGGTCCTGGGCCTTTTAGGACGCACGGGCAGTGGCAAAAGCACCCTGACGCGCCTGCTTTTCCGCCTGTACAACCCGCAAACCGGGATGATTCACATCGGTCCAACCGAACAGCGCATGGGTGACATCCAGCACATCCCCTTAACCTTATTGCGCAGGCGAATTGGCATGGTCACGCAGAATATCGAGTTGTTTCACGCTTCTGTGCGCGACAACCTGACCTTCTTCGATCGGTTCATCCCCGATGAACGCATCCTCGACGTGATCCAGCTCCTGGGGCTGGAGGCTTGGTACAGCAGGTTGCAAGGCGGGCTGGATGCCGTGCTGCCCTCCGGGGGCGGCGGTCTTTCCGCCGGTGAAGCCCAGCTGCTGGCCTTCACGCGCGTCTTTTTACACGACCCCGGTCTGATCGTCCTGGATGAAGCCTCCTCCAGGCTGGACCCAGCCACGGAGGCCCGGGTTGAGTGCGCTGTTAAACAATTGCTCGCCGGCCGGACGGCTCTGATCATCGCACACCGCTTGAAGACCCTGGAGGTTGCCGACAAGATCATGATTTTAGAAAACGGCCTCATCGTTGAATACGGCGACCGCCTAACCCTGACCCGGAATTCTCAATCTCGCTTCCACAATCTGCTGCGCACCGGGCTAGATGAGGTGCTGACATGAGCCAAAAAACATCTCGCAAAGCCGACAACCGCCCCAGCACCTGGTGGTATATCTGGCAATTGACAAAATACCGGCCCTGGCTTTACGGCGTTTTCGGGCTGATGGAAATCCTCATTTTCGGTGTTTTCCCACAGCTGAGCGGATTTATAATCCAGGCGGTGTTCAACCAGCTGGCCGGTGAAACTTTTTCAGGCTTCAACCTGTGGACGCTGGCGGCTTTCTTAGTGGCAGTTGCCCTCGGGCGCGGCATGGCGTTCTTCACCGATGTGGTGTTTTATTTCATGTTACGCTATTCACTCACTGCACTGTTGAGGGTCAATATCTTTGATACCATCTTACGCCGCCCGGGCGCCCGGGCAGTGCCCCAATCAGCGGGAGAGGCCGTCAGCCGCTTCCGAGATGATGCTGATGGGATCTCCTTTTTTATGGCAGAAATGCTGATTGTGTTCGGGTTTGGATTCTTTACCCTGGTGGCGCTGATCGTTATGCTCCGCATCAATGTGACCATCACCCTGATGGTGTTCATCCCCCTGGGGGTTGTGATCCTGATTGCCAATTATGCCAATCAGAAAATCACCGAATATCGACAGGCCAGCAGAGATGCCACCAGCCGAGTAACCGATTTCATCGGTGAGTTGTTCGGTGCGATCCTGGCCGTTAAAGTAGCCGGGGCAGAGGAACGCAGTGTGCATGCACTACACGAAATCAATACGGTTCGCCGAAAAGCCGCCCTAAAAGACGCCCTCTTCAAACAGATCTTGGATTCCTCCTACCGTAATACTGGCAATATCTTTACAGGATTGATTCTACTGACTGCTGGCGCAACCATGCAAGCCGGTAATTTTGCCATCGGCGACCTGGCCTTATTTATTTATTACCTGGGTTGGGTATCTGATTTTGCCGGCATCATCGGTGACCGGATTGCCTGGGTGAAGCGCCTAGGCGTTTCTATCGACCGAATGGTGGTATTGCTGCAGGGCGCCCCACCTGAAAGATTGGTGGCTTATACGCCGGTTTATATTCGCGGCAAACTGCCAGAAGTGCCGTATCAACCTAAAACTCCCGCCGACCGCCTTGAAACGCTGGAGGTGCGGAACCTAACCTGCCGCTTTGCTGGCACCAGCCGGGGCATTGAAGACATCAATCTACACCTGGCTGGGGGCGGCTTTACCGTCATCACCGGGCGGGTGGGCTCCGGTAAAAGCACCCTGGTGCACGCGCTGCTGGGGCTTTTGCCAAGTGAATCTGGTGAGATCTACTGGAACGGCCAGCGCGTTGACGCCCCGGGCGAGTTCTTTGTCCCGCCCCGCAGCGCCTTTACCCCCCAGGTGCCCACCCTGTTCAGCGAGACCCTGCAGAATAACATCCTGATGGGTTTGCCAACAGATCAGGTTGACCTCGAGCGAGCCCTCACAATGGCTGTCCTAGAGCAGGATATGAAGGAGCTACCCGAGGGCCTATCGACGATGGTCGGCGCCAAAGGCGTTAAACTTTCTGGCGGACAGCGCCAGCGGGCTGCCGCCGCGCGTATGTTTGTGCAAGAAGCCTCGTTGCTGGTGTTTGATGATATTTCCAGCGCATTAGATGTTGAAACCGAAAACGAACTGTGGGCGCGCATTTTTGCCTACCGGCAAGACGCCACCTGTTTGGTGGTCAGCCACCGCCGGACTGCACTGCAGCGCGCTGACCAGATTATCCTGATGAAAGACGGCCGCATTGAAGCTGTGGGCTGCCTGGATACCCTGCTAAACACCAGCACAGAGATGCAGCGCCTGTGGGACGGCCTCCTTGAATAACCTGCCCACTGGTTGAAAAGTAAATCCCGCTGGATGATTGAAGCTCATAGACAGCCGATTCCCTCGCTGCCTGTTAGCATCTCTAACGATTTTCAGGTATTGCGATGGCTTTCAACCCCCCTGCAATTAATCAAGCTTGGAATGAGCAGTTCTTTAAGTAGAAGGTGAACGGTCGTTCTCAGAGATGTCCTGCCCTTCCAGGGGAAGCGTTGACCGGAAATCCTTGATGTTCAGTTGCAAGCTCGTCCGCCCCATGTAGACGTTTTCCTCGAAACGATACGCAATATCAATTGTGCTGGGCATGTCTTCAGCCCGGTGCCCTTGCTGAAAGGCGATCGCATCGAAAATATTTTTACCGGCCTGCAAGGTTAATTTCAAATGTCCACCGTCTCGCCCCACCGTGTTGTACTTACGAACCGCCAGGTTATAGGACGCAAAAACCGGTTCAGGGTTACCGATCCCGGTCGGTTGCAGCTGGTGCAGGTCGTTGAAAATCCCGCCGATATAGGCCGAGGTCAACTTTTCTAAGAGGATCTCGCGGTCAATCTCAATCACGGGCAGCAAGTCCACACCAGCCAGTTCCCGTTGGGCAATGACATCCAGTTTTTCAATCAGTTCCGGCAGATTCGGATTACTGACGGTAAATCCAGCGGCAGCCTTATGACCACCGTAGCGCACCAATAGGTCTGCACATTCATCTAAGGCCTGGGTGATATGAAATTCCGGGATTGAACGGCAGGAGGCAACAGTAAATTCTTCCCCCTGATGAGCGATGATTGCCGGACGATAATAGATATCTGTCAGGCGTGAAGCAGCCAACCCCACCACGCCCTCACTGAAAGCCGGGTCAGCGGCAAAAAACAGCAGCGCGTCCGGGTCTCTTTGCAAAACTTGTGCAAGGGCCATTTCACGAATGGTGTGCGTCTCCTCCTGACGCTGATTATTATGAGAGTCCAAAACTTGCGCCAGTTCACCAGCCCTTTGCTGATCCTGCGTCACCAGCAGCTCGTAAGCCGACATGGCCGTGTCCATCCGCCCGGCGGCGTTTAAGCGGGGCGCCAGTCCAAAACCGATCATCGATGCGTCACAGCGCGTTAAATCAAGCCCGGCCACCCGGGCCATTAAGGTCAAACCCAGCCGGGGTCGCTGCCGGATGTGAGCAAAGCCCCCCTTAACCAGCATCCGGTTTTCACCTGTCAACGGCACCATGTCGGCCACCGTACCGATAGCCACCAGGTCCAACCACTCTTCAAGGTTTACCCCCACCCGGGGATAAGCAAGCAGGTAAGCCTGGGCCAGCTTATAAGCCAAGCCCACCCCCGCCAGGTCCTTTTCAGGGTAGCTATCGCGGGGTTGCTTGGGGTTGATCACCGCCAGGGCCTGGGGCAGTTCTTTACCGGGTTGATGGTGGTCCGTAACGATAACATCCATACCCAGGGCCTGCGCCAGCGCAACCTCGCTAATAGAACGGATGCCACAATCCACTGTGATAACCAGGTGAACGCCCACTTCCGCCAGGGTTTGGAGCGCTTCCGCATTCAAACCATAGCCTTCATCATAACGATTCGGGATGTAAATCTCAGGCTCTACGCCCAGACTGGCGAGGAAGTCGGACATCAGGGCGGTAGCCGTCACGCCGTCGGCGTCATAATCACCATAGATAGCAATCTTCTCGCCCGTGGTTACAGCAGCGTGCAGTCGCGCCACCGCTGTGCTCATGTCTTTGATCTGCTCAGGGTTGGTAGAAAAGCGAACCTCCCCGGCAATAAAGTGAGCTGCAGCTTCAAGGTCATGGAAGCCCCGATTGTAGAGCAATTGGCGCATAAAGGGCGGGAATTCACACAGCGCCCGGTCAATATCACCGGGAATTCTCGGTTGAACACGCCAATGCCGGGCGAGATTGGATTGAGCATTAATTTTGGTCATGGGTTCATTTCCAACGGTTAAAAGTCAAATTGAATACAACCATTATAGCCTTAATCCCCCATGGGTCAGAAACGGTAAAAGCTGATTACTGCTCACCGACCAACCCTGAGCGCCCCACAAGCAAAGACCATCGGCTTTTCTCAACGCGCTCTCCCAAAGTAACTGAATTCCGTTACAATAAAGTCGTTATGATGGGAAACACCCCAAACCTTCCCCTCGACCAGGTTCTGGTCGGCGATTGTCGTGCCATCTTGCCCACGCTGCCCGAAGACTCGGTCGACCTGATCTTTGCCGATCCGCCCTACAACCTGCAGCTTGAGGGCGAATTATGGCGACCGGATCAGACCCGGGTTGACCCGGTAGATGATGACTGGGACCGTTTCGATGATTTCGCCCAGTACGACCAGTTCACCCGCGAATGGCTATCAGCCTGCCGTCGCGTCCTCAAACCCACTGGCAGTTTATGGGTGATTGGCTCTTATCACAACATCTATCGGGTGGGTGCCATCCTGCAAGACCTTGACTTTTGGATTCTAAACGATGTGGTGTGGGTTAAAACCAACCCGATGCCCAATTTCCAGGGTATGCGTTTCACCAACGCCCATGAGACTCTGCTGTGGGCTCAGAAAGATAAGCAACAAAAATACACCTTCAATTACCATGCCATGAAGGCCCTGCACGACGACCTGCAGATGCGCAGCGATTGGGAGATACCTATCTGCACCGGCGGTGAGCGACAAAAAGGCCCGAATGGTGAAAAAGCCCATTCCACCCAAAAACCAGAAGCCCTGCTCTACCGGGTGATATCCGCCAGCTCGAATCCCGGGGATATCGTGTTGGATCCCTTCTTTGGCACCGGTACCACCGGCGCCGTCGCCCGCCGCTTGCACCGGCACTTCATCGGGATCGAGGTGGACAGGTTCTATGCCCAACTAGCCACGCAGCGGATTGCGACCGTTGCCCAAGAACCTTTCAAGCCAGACCTGTTTGAGACACCCAACCCCCGCCGGGAAAAACGCATCCCCTTTGGCAATCTGCTGGAACACGGCCTGCTGGAGCCTGGGCAAACTCTGTATTTCGGCAACCAGGAGGGGATCACTGCCAAAGTGCTGGCCGATGGGCATCTGATCTTCAATGGGCAGCGTGGCTCAATCCACCAGATCGCCAGGTATATCCGGGAAGGGCCCGCGAATGGCTGGCAGTTCTGGCATTACCTGAACCCGGAAACAGGCCAAAAAGAACCCATCGATTATTTACGCAAACGCTATAGAAAAGACACAAGCTCATAAGCTCAATCCGGTGAAGTAAGCGGAACCCCTCCAATCACCGGAAACGAACCAAAAGGAAAAACAGATGACCAAAACCCAAACCTACACCCAGTCCTCATGGAGCCTGGAAGACCTTTTCCAAGGATTTGACGACCCGGCTTACGAAGCCGCTTTCGAAGAAATTCGCCAGGGCGCCCAAAAATTTCAGTCCTACAGGGAACAACTCGTCCCGCAAATTAACGAAGACCTGTTCATCAGCGTCATCACCGAATACGAGTATTTCTACCGGGTTTTAAACCGTTTATACGGCTTTAGCCAGCTGGCATTTGCTGCCGATACGCAAGACCAGTCCGCTCAGGCACAGGTGGCGCGAGTGGACCAATTTCAGGCAGAGATCAGCAATCAAACGCTGTTCTTCAGCTTGTGGTGGAAAGCCCTCGACGACGACAACGCTGACCGCCTGCTAAAAGCCTCCGGCGATTTCCATTACTGGCTGGTTGCCATGCGCAACTTCAAAGATTTTACGCTCAGTGAATCTGAAGAAAAGATCATCAACATTAAAGACGTCACCGGGGTAAGCGCTCTCAACATGCTCTACGAGTCGATCACCAACCGCTACACTTTCAATATTGAAATTGATGGCGTGCAAAAGGAGCTCACCCGGGGCGAGGTGACCGCCCTGGTACGAGAGCCAGACCCCAACCTGCGGGAACGTGCTTACCAGTCTTTGTTCAAGGTCTACGCGGATGACGCTCCCATCCTGGGCCAAATCTATCAGGCGATTGTGCGCGACTGGCGCAACGAAAATCTGGACCTGCGTAAATTCAAGCAGCCGATATCGGTGCGCAACCTGATCAATGATATTCCCAGCCCGGTTGTGGAAACCCTGCTGGAGGTCACCCGGCAGAACACGAAACACTTCCAACGCTTCTTCAGGTTGAAAGCTAAACGGCTCGGCGTGGAGCGGCTGCGCCGCTATGATATTTACGCCCCGGTTGAGAAATCTGATAAAACGTATGCGTTTAGCGATGCCGCCGAAATCGTGCTGGAATCATTCCATGAGTTTGATCCAAAATTTGGCGACCTGGCCCGAGAAATCTTCGATGCCAACCACATTGATAGCGAGGTGCGCAAGGGCAAGATGAGCGGCGCATTTTGCGCCACCATCACGCCAGACCTGGCGCCCTGGGTCCTGCTCAACTACCAGGGTAACCCCGATGATGTGGCCACCATGGCCCATGAATTGGGGCACGGCATCCATGCCCTGATGGCCAGAGAACACACCGCCTTTACCCAGCACGCCTGCCTGCCCTTGGCGGAAACAGCCTCAACATTTGGTGAGATGATGTTGATCGACAAGCTTCTGGCCCAGGAAAGCGATCAAGCGGTACGGCGCGACCTGCTCTTCCGTCAAATGGATGATGCCTTCGCCACAATTTTGCGTCAGAACTACTTCTCGATATTTGAACAAACCGCGCACGAGCTGATCGCCCAGGGCGCGCAAGTTGACGATCTGGCGCAGGCCTACCTGGAAAACTTGCAATCTGAATTTGGTGACTCCGTGGATATCGCTGACGAATTCCGTTGGGAGTGGGTGATGATACCCCATATTTACGGTGTCCCGTTCTATGTGTACGCTTACGCCTTTGGCCAGTTGCTGGTGCTGTCGCTTTATAAGCAGTACCAGGCAGAGGGCGATGCCTTCAAGCCGCGCTATATGGATATTTTAGCGGCGGGTGGTTCAGTCGCCCCGGTTGAACTGCTCGGTCGGGCAGGCATCGACGTGACTCAGGCAGAATTCTGGCAGGGCGGCTTCGACGTCATCGACGAAATGGTAACAGCGCTGGAAAAATTGGCTTAATCTCTTTAGGAAAACTTTAAAAAGGACCGCTTACATTAGTTGAACAGCTTGTTTTCTTCACCATCATGTAAAGGCTGGTAGACGTATGAAAAAATTTTGGCAAATCTTCGGCTGGGCACTTACCCTGATACTCCAGATTCTCCTCAGTTTATTGCTGGTCGAACTCTTAAGTTTGTGGATTGTTCCCGCATCCATCGAGACCCCGCGCGATTTTCTTCTTATCCCGCTCACCATCTGGTTCAGTTTTCTGATCGGTGTTTTTGGCGTTGGGATATTGAGCCTGATCATCAGGAAAATGGCGCCTTATCACACCCTCATCCGCTTAATCGGCACCCTGGTGATGGCTTTGATCCCCATGGTGCTCCTGGGCTACCTGGGCCTGACAATTGGCTTGGAGAACCAAAAGGAGTTTCAGGAGGTTGTCATTGGAAAAATGGTTTCATACTACACCCACCTGAATCTTGTCTTCTCACTATTGGGGTTTTACCTGCTCTCCTGGTTCAATAAGCTGACTCCTAAAAAAAGAGCCCTGACAGTTAACCAGGGCTCCGATCATACTGCTTGATTTTTCTACTTGCTTAAGGAAGGCGGTGCATCAAGTCCTTGGTTTGTTCGTACAGCTGGCGGTAGATCGCATACAAAACCTGATACTGTCGGTGTTTTTTCAGGTTGGGTTGTAGCGGTTCCTGGTATTCAATCCACCCCTGGACTTCCTCCAGGCTTTCATACAATCCAGCGCCCACCCCGGCCATCAATGCATCCCCATAGGATGCACCGATCTGCTGCTTGGGGATGTCCAAACTGATATTAGCAATATCACAGATCATTTGCATCCAGGTGCGGTTTTTGGTGCCCCCGCCAACCCCAAAAATCCGCTGCGGCTCAACATTCTGAGCTGTCAGCACATCCAGATTATGACGTATCCCATAACCAACACTTTCCAAAAGTGCCCGGTAAACATCCGCCCGGTTATGCTGCAAGGTCAACCCAAACAAAACACCCCTGGCATCCGGGTCCTCAAACGGTGTCCGCTCGCCCTGGAAGTAAGGCAGAGCAATTAACCCATGGGCGCCGGGTGGCGATTGGTCTAACAATTGTGTTAATGCCGCGTAGGCATCTTCACCGCCTGCTTCTTGTTGTTGAAGCTCAAGAGGTGAAAAATGGTCCCTGAACCAACGGGTCAGGCTGCCCACGGTGCTCATACCACCCACCACAGCGTAGGTTCCTGGCATAAGCCAGTTCAAACCCCAGAATTCACGCGTCCGGATCAGTTGATCAGTAAGAACGATCAATGAGTTGCTGCTGCCAAACATCGTCATCATGTTCCCGGTTTGAACCACGCCCGCGCTGATTGCCTCAGCGGCGGCATCAATCGCGCCTGCGATCACCGGTGTCCCCTCTGCCAGTCCGGTTATTCGGGCCGCCTGCGGGGATACTGTGCCGGCCACCTCACAACTCCACAGCAGTTTTGGCAGCTGCCGGAACGGGTTAATCCCCGCCACTTCCTGATCTAGCCAGCAGTTTTTTTCAATATCCATTAATGGCACGTAAGAACAGGCGGTATACAGGTCCACGGTTGCTTCGCCGGTCAGCCTGAAAATAATGTACGAATGGCTGGATAAAAACCAGCGCGCCTTTTGAAAGACTTCAGGTTCATTGTTTTTCAACCAGAGAATTTTCGGGCCGATGGATGAGGATGAGAGCATTGAACCGCTCAACTGGAAAACTCGGTCTGCGCCCAGGGCTTCTTCATATTGCTGAATTTCATCCTTTGCCCGTGTGTCTATGCCGTAAAGGATGGCCGGGCGTAAAGGTTGACCTTCTTCGTCAATGGGTAAAACGCAGGGGCCAATGCCAGAAACGCCGATCCCAGCGATCTTTACGGGATCAATGCCTGTGTTTTTGATAAGATACTGACAAATCTGGCGGAATTCGTTCCACCAGATCAAATCCGCATCATGTTCCACCCAGCGGGGTTGTGGCATCGATATATCATGCTCAATAACATGATCTGCGATCACCTGTCCATTTTCGGCATTAACCAGGACACCTTTTGACGAATAAGTACCGATGTCGACACCCAACAAGTATTTAATGGTCATACAAAACTTCCAGTTCTATGTTCTTCGGCAGGTTTTTCCTATCTTGCATTAATGGCTTGAATATAACGAGCGGTGATCTCGTGCGGACGTGTGATGGCGCCACCCACCACCACGCCTGTAGCGCCAAGGGTCAGCGCTTGCACCACCTGTTCGGGGGTATGGTAACGCCCCTCAGCGAAAACAGGGATTGTCAGGGCTTGTGCCAGGTGTTTGACCAATTCCAAATCGGGCAAGTTCTGTTGCGGACTGTAGTCCGTATACCCCGAAAGGGTAGAAGAGACCATGTCTGCACCAGCAGCCTGGGCTGCCAGGCCTTCCTCCAGGGTAGAGATATCCGCCATCACCAGACAATCCGTTTTATCATGAATAGCCTCAATTAACAGGTGCACATCGCCTTCGGGGTGAGGGCGGTTGGTTGCATCGATAGCGATCACATCTGCACCCGCGTCTGCAATCGCCAGGGCATGCTTCAATGTGGGGGTAATAATCACCGGGTAATCGGGCAGCACCTCTTTATACAATCCGATCACGGGTAGGTTCACAGTCTGACAAATCGCCTTCACATCTGCCGGAGAGTTGCTACGAATGGCCTTGGCGCCGCCACGTTGCGCCGACAAGGCCATCTTCGCCATAATATCCGAGCCGAACAACGCTTCTTCAGGCGTCGCCTGGCAGGAGACTATCAATTGTCCTTGAACTTGTTTAACAAATTCCTGTAATTTTTTTAACCGGGCTTCTGCTTGCATAGGTACCTCAATTTCTGTATCGACTTAGCCCAGACGAATGGGCTGATGAGCCCGTTCATCCAAACAGGTCATTTACAAATAAACAACGGCTTTCTTTTCGATTGATTCAAGCGCGGCATTAACCATCCGCAGTGCAACCAGGCCATCCTGGCCAGTGACGGGCACCGGTTTGTCATCGAGCACACATTCCACAAAAACGCGGTCTTCTTCAGCCAAACCGGGTGCCGTTGAGGGGAATTTATGCCCTGACTGAGTGTAGATTTTTACACCCTGGGTGGCAAGATCCAGGTTCAGGCAGCCTTGATTTCCACTGATATCCAGTTTAAAATCTCGCCCACCCGGATGATTCTTCGGTAGGTTCCAGCCGATGTGCGCACAGGCAACAACGCCATTGGCAAAATTGATGATCGAAAAGGTTTCATCTTCATGGGGGAACTTGCGTTCCACACTGGTGGAAGCCTCTGAATAAATTGAAACCGGTTCGCTGCCCACAATCCAGCGTAAAACGTCAAAATCGTGGATCCCCAAAAAGTGCAGCACGCCGCAACGGCCATTAATGCGCTCCGCTTGCGAAATGACATTCAAACGACGGGCGAACACGCTGATAACCTGGCCAAGCTGGCCGCTTTGAACAGCTTCTTTAGCTTTCTGATAATGAGGTACAAACCGCAGCGTAAAACCAACCATCAATTTGACATTGGCTTCTTCAGCGGCATCGATAATCGCCTGAGCATCTTCTTCAGTGGTGGCAATTGGCTTTTCAACCAAAATATGAATACCGGCTTTAGCTGCTGCCACACATGGATCCCGATGGAAATCATCCGGAGTAGCGACGACAACAGCCTCTATCCCCGTGTGCTTTAAAAGGTCTTTATAATCTTGATAGGGGGTTGCCTGATACTGCTGGGCAGTTTTGTTTAATACATCCTCATTGATATCTGAAACCGCCACAATCTTTGCCGACCGGATACCAGCCAGCGCCTGGCAATGTTTTTGACCGATCTCACCTAAACCAATGACACCAATATTTAAGGTTTTCATGTTTTCTCCTCATCAAAATTCGAAATATTTTTATTTTTTCTTGAGAACTCATAGCTTTACTGACTGCTTAATCAAGTTCCCAAGCAGGGTCGGGTAGTCGATTGATGGCCATCGCCCTCCAATGCTGTCCATTATATTCAAACAGGCTATAAGATGCATTGTTGAAATGGATCTTATTAGCCTGGTCAATTTCAATACCAAGTATATTGCCGACGAGCATGCGCATGAGATCGCCATGGGAACAAACCACCACAGTTTGCTCGCGATGTTTTTCAAGAACTATTGATAAGAATTTCCTGGCGCGTTCCCGGACTTCATGCAGGGTCTCACCGCCTTCCGGTGAGAATTCCGACACGGGTTTACCCGTTGCTTTCAGCATATTAAGAAATTCTTCAGCGCGGAGGCCGTCCCAGAGGCCAACATTCCATTCCCGGATTAGAGGATATTTTTCAACCGGGAGGTTGTGATGTTTGGCGATTGCCATGGCGGTAGCATAGGCTCGCGTTAAATCGCTGGAAATGATATGGTCAATTTTAAATCGGCTTAAGTGAAAGCCGATTTGTTCTGCCTGTGCCTCACCGTGTGTTGTCAACAGGCCATCACTGGCACCTTGAATTAAAAAATCTTCGTTTGCCCGCGTTCTACCGTGACGAACTAAGATCAAACGCGTTAATCCCTTGTTATAATTATTCATGATTACTTTCTAATTGATCTATTTACTAATATTTAATGGTCTTGTTTAAATTTGCCTTCAAGTTCTTCAAAGAAAACTGCTAAGACCCGTTCAACGACACCTTTGCGTGCGCCAAACATCAGCTTTTGGCCAACAGCATTTAACGGGTAAGCCAGAATAGACAGGTTGGTATGCCCCGCATCATCAACCGAGAAGGTCATCTCCAGCTTACTGCGATCGCCCAGGACATCACCTTTCAATTTTTTGTCCATCTGAACCTGGAGCAGTTTGTTCTCAGGATCATTTTTCAGAACCTTACCCCCCAACTGTTTGGCGCAGACATAAGCTGCTTTGTAAACCTCCTCAAATGGATATTCAAACTTGCCAGATTTTGTTTTTTCGTATGGCATCTGTTAAAGCTCCTCAATAATAATTGCTTGATAAATCTCCTTCACCTGTGCCGGGGAGGGCACACCTGTTCCCGGCAAGCTGGCTGCTGCGGTGCCGCAGGCCAGCGACCATGGCAGTGCTTCTTGCGGAGAGTCTCCCGCTGCCAACCGCCACACCATACCAGCTACCATGGAATCACCAGCACCGATCGGGTTTTGCGCAAAGATCTTGGGGGGAGAACCGAGAAAACAACGCTGAGAATCGCTTAATAACGCCCCTTCCTTGCCTAGGGAAACCAGGATATTGTTGACGCCCTGACCATGCAGTTCAGCGAGGTAGTTCGGCAAAGCCTTTGCATCCTGAATATCAACGCCTAAAAGCTCATTGAGTTCGTGGATATTGGGCTTGATCAGGTAGGGTTTTGCTTCAATCCCCAATTGCAATGACAGACCGCTAGCATCTAAAACTACATAGGCATTCGCCTTGTTAACCTTGCGGATAATCTGGGCGTAGATATCATCTGGAACGCCCAACGGCAGGGAGCCTGACAGCACCCAAAAATCGCCCTGAGTAATCAGGGTGTCAATTTTTTTCAACAGGCCGTTGATCTCGGCCTCGGTGACAGCCGGGCCCGATTCATTCAACTTGACATAATGATGTTCGCCCTGGTCTACAATGCTGATATTGGTGCGGGTTTCACCTTGAATGAGGGTGAAATCCACAGGGATGTCCAGAGATTCTAAGCCAGTGGTGATCACATCACCGGTGTGGCCGCCTACAAAGCCCAGTGCAGTGCTCTTTGCTCCCAAAGACTTGAGCATCCGAGAGACATTAAACCCCTTACCTCCAAAATCAACCCGCATGCTCGCCATGCGCATGACGTCATCGAATACAATTTGAGGAACTTTATATTCTTTATCTAATGCGGGGTTGAGTGTGACAGTAAAAATCATTCCCGTTTTTTCCGTTGATTATCCTTTGGTTCGGTCGGTTGTTCCTTCTTACGCAAAGCTGCCAAAAGACCGATGAGACCTCCAAGGGTGGTCGTAAATATCACCACCGTTGTTTTTCCCCAAAGTCCATAAATGACTTTGCGCAGCTCAAGCCCAATCAAGAAGGCCGCAAACATCACAAACATTTTTAAAAATTCAAACAGGAGCGCCTGAAAAGTGCGCTTTTTTTTCCAGGAACGGATCACCACCGTGAGCAACCCAGCCAACAAACTGAGGATTAGCGCCATTCCAAAATCAGGTGCGGTTTGGGTCGGCTGGTAAAACAGCCCGTAATACAAACCCAGGGCTGCGCCAATCAGCACAAATTGAGAATAAATCCGGTAACCTTTAGTAGATCCAGAGGCTGTCATTGAAGCTCCTTGGTCCAGTGATGATTGATCAATGCCTTTTCTGCTTCAAATGTCCAGGAGTGATTCGGGCCCAATTTTTCTGCAATTTCCGGGCGTTGATCAGCCAGTTCGTGTAAACCAATCAAGGGGAAACGGGGGATTTGAGGGAAAATAATGACCTTGCCGGCATATTTTCCAGTCATCATCGCATCCAGGCCTTCCACAGCAGCGTCCATGCCGCCAATAGCTGCCACGGAAAGGATCGGGGAGAGTTCGCCGTTGACAGTTTTTTCAATCACCAAACGCTGGTCATCCAAGGTAGAGCCAGACGTCCCGGTCAATTGAAGGTTATTTAAGAACACGTCATCAATTTTAACATTGATGGTGGTGCCAATGGGGACGCCGGCAAACAAGACAAACATCCCATTCGGGGCCAGCAGTTGATAGGATTCCTCCATTAAAGGCCCGGAAGGAACACATACCACCACATCGTCGGCAAGCTGCCCGGCATTAATTTCTTTCAACAAGCTGCGCAGGTTCTGGGTTGATTTCATGGGGTTGAACAAAATCAACTCAATCTCCTTATCTTCAGCAATATGGCCCGCAAATTCTTTCAATGCCTCCAGGCGCGCCTGGTCTACATCTGAAGCGATGATGCGCTTGGGGCCGTTTTTCATCTCCATCGCCAATTGTACGTGCATCTGGCCCATCGGGCCGCCAGCCCCAACAACAACCAGGGTGCCCTGCGGCTGCAGCTCGCAACGGTTGCGGTTTTCCCCGTAAGAGGCGGCTATGTCGGTTCCCTTATTGCCCAAAAACGCTGTGTAATGATAATGAATCCGTCCGGCGTCGATTTGCACAGGACCATCCAGTGGACGATTACCAACGATGTTGAATGTACCCCGGAAGGCAATCAACTTCACAGCCTCACTGACGAGCGTTGATGATCCTGGCGATAAAACCACGATATCATCAAAACCCTCACCACCACACACGTCCTGGTTGAGCTGTTCAAATCGCTGTGGTTCAATATCCTGATATTCCAGAACTTCTGCTTCGGGAGATTTTTTTGCCAGCACTAACGCTTTGAGTGCAGGTGATGCCCCCACAAGGACGATTTTTGCAGGTACCTCTAATCCACTCGAGAAATCATAAGCCTGTTGGTCACCCGGCATTCCGATAATTAACATGGTCCCGCCAGGTTTCGGTACCAAACGACGGCGCTGTGTATAGGATGCAACCACACAAGCCCAGGGCTCTGTCAGGGCTGCTTCAGCGTAACTCATATCATCTGCATTAATCGGAATGGCATACGATCCGGCATCGGCATTCAAAACTTCATCACCCATCAGATGATATTGAATCAGGCCGCCGGGGATAGTGTAGCCATAAGCCGTGCTGCGGTTGTTCTGGTAAATATCTGGCTGCAAAACCAGGCGCTGACCCGGGACAAATTGATCGGCCAGCTGCTTGCCAACCTTGACAACGGTTAACGATGCCTCGTGCCCCAATCGGGTTGGGTCTTCTTTTAAATTTCGATTGTAAAGTTTGGGGTGTTCGCCGCCCTGATTGATTAACTTCACATCCGAAAAGCACATGCCCACCGCATCGACCCGGACCAGTAATTGGTTCGCTGCAGGTTCAGGGATCGAAGCGACTTCTGGCTTCCCGTTTAAGCCGATATTTTCCAGTCCAGCCCCGTACATATTCCACAAAAACGTTTTATCCGGTAAAGGATAGCTCAGGTTTTGGAATTTTTGAAATAGTTCTGTCATCATCTTTCCTCTCCACATGATTTTACCAATTTTGGGGGCCGTTTTGTTCAGATGACTGCAGACTTTTTTTCAAGGCTTACTAAACAAACGGTTGTGTATCTCAGGCTCAACGCTGTTGAAGCAGCCGAACACACTCAGCAAAAACAAATGAGTAAAGCTTGCCTAACGCACTAAATTAAAAAACCCGTTCCCCTGAATTTTACCCTCTCAGGTATAGATGCTGGTATGAAGACTTGCTTTAAAATAACAGGGACGGGTTATAGATGTTCAAATGAAATTTTTGGTCAGTCCTCGCTAATCGGTTGGTTTAATTTCTCCAGGATTAATTCCGGATCATCGGTTTGTGCCAGCAATTTAGCGGTCTCAAGGTCTTCAACGACGTTGGCCAGGTTCATTAAAACCTGCATATGCTCATCACCTTCAGCTGCAATGCCAACAATCAGGTAAGCAATATCATCCGGTTGCCATTCCACACCATCGGGTACCTGTAAAACCGAGATGCCTGTCTTTTTGACCAGTCCCAAGCTCTTGAACTCTCCGTGGGGAATGGAGACGCCATTGCCAACAAAGGTTGACATGGTCTTCTCGCGTTCAAGCATGCTGTCAATGTACTCGGGAAGGACGTACCCTGCTTCCAGCAGCAATTCGCCTGCCGCACGAATCGCCTCCTCTTTTGAAGCCACTTTTGCCTGCACGCGAATTGAATTTAAGGTTAATATGTCAGTCATTGATTGATCTGTTTTCTCTCCTTATTTTCAAATTTATAACGCCATTTTTTTATGCTATAAATTTCGAGAGATTAGCTTTCAGCAATCTCTGTACCTTCAACGAAAGCCTTAACCACCTTATCAAACACAGGGTCATTAAAAAACATCTTAAAGGTGACAATCACGGCATCTGGTGCAGCGATTCTAACAGAACCCTTGATCCCTTCATGGCAGATAATAAATTTGGCATCCTTCGGGATGGTCGGTGTGGCTTTATGAATGACTTTGACATCGGGTAATTTGGCAGCCTTGAACTTCTTTTTTAGCGAGTTAACGCTCATCAAACTCGAGCCAATGCCAGCTTCACAGGCCAAAATCACTGTACCAATATCTGAAGGATGGATTGATTTTGTCATAATACTCCTCAACTCAGTAGTCTAATATGTTTGACAAAGAATTGGGTCCCTGTAAAAGACACAAGGACCCAATCAGATACAAAGGTTTTACATACCAGGAACGCCGCTTAAATCTTCCTCTTCTTCCTCTGTTTCAGTCACATCTTTAACCGGGAAGCGTTTCAAGAGGAGCCAACCAACCAGGAATGAACCTACAGCGCCCAGGAGCACACCCATCAAAACCTGGAAGTGCCATCCCTTGGGAGTCATGGCCAGATAGGCGAAAATCGATCCCGGAGACGGTGTGGCAACCAGCCCGGCATTTGTGATCACCCACCAGGTATTTGCCAAAATTGCACCGGCAAACATAGCGATAATCATGATCGGATGGGCCAATACGTAGGGGAAGTAAATCTCGTGAATGCCACCAAGGAAGTGAATGATGATGGAACCAGGTGCTGAATCCTTCAACAAACCCTTACCAGCAATCCAGTATGCAACCAGCAAACCAAGGCCAGGGCCAGGGTTGCTTTCCAGCATAAAGTGAATTGCTCGACCGGTCTCTTGCGCTGCAGCGGCGCCAAGAGGCGCCAGCACCCCGATATTTAATGCGTTGTTCAGGAACAACACCTTGGCCGGTTCAACGATGAATGCAACCAAAGGCAGTAAGCGGATATTGACCAGGAATTGAACAACAGCGCCAGCGGCATCGCTGACGATGGTCACAAAGGGGCCAATCACCAGCATTGAAACTAGGGTCAGGATCAAACCAAGGATGCCCAATGAGAAGTTGTTAACCAAGAGCTCAAAGCCAATTGGAATTCTCGGCTCAAGAACTTCATCCAGTTTCTTTAATACCCAGGCAGCAATCGGGCCAGCAATCATCGCGCCCATGAATTGGGGGATGGATGAACCCACAATAGTACCCATTGTGGCAACGGCACCAATGACACCGCCGCGATGTCCATGTACCGACTTACCACCTACATAACCAATCAGGATTGGCAGCAGGTAAGAAATCATCGGGCCTACCAATTCGCTAAAGCGCTCATTAGGCACCCAACCGGTGGGGATAAACAATGCTGTGATCAAACCCCAAGCGATAAAAGCGCCAATGTTGGGGACGACCATCGAGGCAAGAAATCCACCCCATCTTTGAATACGTGCACGGAAATCCATTTAATTTCTCCTTATTAAATTAATAAATTGACGATTAACAAATATACGAATAAAAAACGTGGGACGTAGTTTAAATACCTGGTTATCACTCCTTTCTCCAAAGAAATCCTTGGCTCCATAAAAGATTTGAATAAACTCCAGTATTATGAATAACTTACCAAATTATAACATAAGTTTTTATTATTTTTGCCTGTAAAATGTAAACACAATATCTTATCTATGCTAAAACACCACTTAATCTCTGTCGCCAGGAGCATTTTTACAATTTTAAACAGAGCATGTCTCCCCCACTGATAGAATCAATCACCGAAACGATCGGAACAACCGGATATCACATTTTACCCGCATGTTGATCGTGGTATCGGTAGAAAGTAATCAGCAAAAACACCACGCCAATCAGGTTTAGGAGCGTATTCAAATACCAAACTGAACGAATACCAAACCATTCGAAAGCAACCCCGGCCAGATAAGAACCAAAGGCAACCCCTATCCCATTGACAGCCATAAAATACAGCCCCTGACCGGTTGCTCGCCACCTGAGATCGACCAGTTGATCGACAAAGCTGATGCCAACGACATAAAAGCTAACGACAACCACCCCATGGAAAATCTGTATGGGTGCCAGCCACACCGGGGATTTAATAAGCAAATAAAGAAGCCAGCGCAACGGCAATAATAAAGCCCCAGTCAAAATAACCCAGCGTTGAGAGCGATGCCTCAAAATCCAGGGGGTTATCAACATCAATGGCACTTCCACAAAAGCTTGTAAAGAAACCGTCAGCCCGACCAGCCAATCCTGGGCATGCAGAGATTCAAGAAATAAGGTGATGTGGTTATTGTTGATACCTAACGTGGCTCCCACAAAAACACTGCCAAGTAGATAAAACAACAGCCTCGGGTTTCCCGCCAAGATCTGACTGGGTTTTTCCTGTGCAAAGTGGATCGCCGCGCGCTTCTCTGGCAGAAAAAAGCTGGTCAGCCCCAGAAGGATGTACATACCACCTGCCATCCATATCATGTGATCAATAAAACGGTCAATCAACAGGATTCCGCCCAGCAAACTGGTAACACCAAAACCAATCGAACCCCACAACCGGATCAGGCTAAACTTACCCAGTTCGCCTGTTTCTTCTAAAGCTTCCAGCATCATGGCCGTGCCAATCGGATTAAGTGGCGCCCATAAAACGGAGAACAACACCGTCCAGACCATGGTCGTAACAAAGGAATCAGCCAAACCAATACCAATCATCGTAATGCCCATACCTAGGCAACTAGCCATCAGTAAGTTTTTCCGGGTGTTCAGCCGGTCGCTGAGATAGCTCCACACAGGCTGTAAGATCATGACCACAATGGGCATTGTGCCTAAAAGCAAGCCGATTTGGATGCCAGAATAATGCTTGTTAAACAAGGCCAGGGGCAAATAGGGCCCCCACAGACCTAAAGCGCCAAATTGTAAGAAAAGAAAAGCTTTGAACTTGTTTTTCATTTTAGTGAATTAACCAAAAGCAAGTATACCTTCAAATTCAGCGGGGAATGATTTATAATCGAAACAGTTCTCAGACAAGGAGAAAATTTAATGACAGATTCATTTATTCGTGACCTGGGTGAAGGCCTGATTATCCGCCGTTCAACGGCCGAAGACGCTCAAGCCCTGGCAGAATTTAATGTCCAAATTCACAGTGAAGACGCCTGGGACGCCAGGGGTTTGAAGGACTGGACTCTGGATCTGATCAACGGTGAAGCGCCGACTTTTAATGAGGATGACTTTTTAATTGTAGAAGACACCCGCACCGGAGCAATTGTGTCGTCAAGCTGTCTGATCTCCCAAACTTGGTCGTATGAAGGCGTCCCTTTTAAAGTTGGCCGCCCCGAACTGTGCGGGACCAAAAAAGAATTTCGCCAGCGCGGCTTGATCCGGGCACAGATGGAAATTCTCCACCAGTGGAGCTTTGCTCGCGGTGAACTTGCTCAGGCAATCACTGGTATACCCTTTTATTACCGCCAATTCGGGTATGAAATGGCTCTCAACCTCCACGGTGGGCGTTCGGGCTTTAAAACCCATGTGCCCAAGCTGGCAGATGGGGAAGAAGAACCTTATACCTTTCGAGAGGCAACCAGCACAGATATTCCCTTCCTGATAGCCACATATAACCGCGGTTGCCAGCGTTCAATGATCTCTGCCGTGTGGAATAAACACCTCTGGGTTTATGAACTGACCGGAAAACGCCCCTATAACATCAATCGCCGCGAATTTTTCATCATTGAAGACCAGTCCAACAGCCCTATTGGCTTCATTGGCATTCCAACCCTAAGATGGCGGGACAATTCAGTCCTGACCGTTTATGAGCTGGCCTCAGGGTATGCCTGGTCATCTGTGACGCCCAGCGTGGCTCGTTTTTTGTGGGCGCACGGCGAAACCCAGGCTGAAGAGCAGGGTTACCCTCAGGAAAGGTTTGGCTTTATGCTGGGGAAAGCCCACCCGGCTTATGACGTTATCACTTCCTGCTTACCTTGCAGGCATCCTGTTTACGCTTTTTATATGCGGGTGCCAGATTTGCTGGCATTTCTTCACGAAATTACACCCGTGCTGGAAGCACGCCTGACAGATTCATCCTTTGATTATTACACGGGGGAGGTCAGGCTGGGTTTCTACCGCAATGGAATCAAGCTGGCTTTCAAGAACGGGCATTTGAACACAATTGAGAAAATCGACGCGGATGCGCTCGATGATATCACTGCGAACTTCCCAGCGTTGAGTTTTTTGCAGCTTCTTTTTGGCTATCGGGGTATGGACGAACTGGAACATGCCTTTGTCGATTGCTTTGCCCGCAACGAAGAAAGTAAACATCTGCTCAACACGCTCTTTCCCAAAAAGCATTCAGATGTCTGGCCGATCTCCTGAACCACCACGGTCGCAAAATAAAACGCCCAGCGCACCTGGTGAACTGGGCATTGATCATTAAACAGGGGCTTTCAGAATATTTCCCTGGGCTTTAAAACGCTCTTCAGTGCTGAGCACTGTTTCAACCAGGTGTGGTCATGGCTTTAAGGCAGGTCGTAAATAAAACCAGCACTTTGGGGTTGCTGAGACCGAAGGCACAGGTGTTGACCTGTTTTTGATTGATTGAGAATGCGTCCACCCATCCGGGTTATAACTTATCTCAGTTTACAGTGTGCGTCGCTTTCAGGAATTTGCGCACACTGTCAATTTGCTCGGCGGGCAGACGCTGGGTTTCTGCCCAGTGCTCTAAAAGTTGAGAGAGGCTGAATATTGCATGCATCCGGTAGCCTGCTTTCGCCAGTGCTTCCCTGGCCCCAGATTCGCGATCAATCAGCACTACCACATCGTGAACATTCAAACCCGCCTGGGTCAGCTTCTCTATCGCCTCGAACTTACTGCCCCCGGTGGTGGCCAGGTCGTCAATTACCGCAACTGTCTCCCCAGGGTGATAGATGCCCTCAATTGCCGCCGCAGTGCCATAGTCTTTAACATCTTTGCGGGGGTAGATCATCGGATAATTACCTTGCAGGCTAATGGCCGTGGCAATCGGCAGGGCGGCGTAAGGCAGGCCAGCGATATGGTCAAATTCAAGCTGATTCAACTGTCGGATATACGCATCGGCAACCTGGGTCATCCATCCCGGGAAGGCCACCAACCGACGCAAGTCGATATAAATTGGCGAGACCAAACCCGACTTAAGGGTGAATTCGCCAAATTGGATACAGCCCATTGAGAGCAGACCTTCCACCAGAGACGCCACCAGGGGAAGCTCAGCTTTCTCTACGCTCGGCGGTAACTGGCGTAATTTTAATTGCGCCTCTCGGAAGCTTTCCACCAACGCCCGTGCAGCCTGACCAGGGTCATCCGCACGCGAGATACTCCGGCTGACGTTAATCAATAATCCCAATCCATCTGCACGCAAACCAGCCTGCAGAGCTTCCGTCAGGTCTGCACCCTGGGCGCCCAAGCCCGGTGCCAGGATCCACTGTTTGGGCGCTAATTGACGCACCCGTTGCAAAGCCTCGGGGAAGGTGGCGCCCACCACCAGACCCAGGCAGCAGTTGGCGCCCCATTCGTGGGCCAAACCGGCCACTTTTTCATACACGGTCATTAAACGATAATGCCCACCCAGGGGCAGGTCTTGCAGGTCAACCGAGCCGGGGTTGCTGGTTTTACATAGCAAGAAAACACCCTTTTCGGGGTCTGCCAGAAATGGCGACAGAGAATCATAGCCCAGGTAAGGGCTGAGGGTGATGGCGTCTGCGCCCAGGGTTTCAAAAGCCGAGCGGGCATACGCCTGGGCTGTTGAGGAGATATCACCACGTTTGGCATCCAGGATCACCGGAATACCTTCGGGCACTGCCCGAATAATCCTGTGCAAAGCGGCCCAACCCTCTGAGCCCAGAACTTCAAAAAAAGCAGCATTGGGTTTAAACGCCAGGGCATAATCCTGGGTAGCAGTGATCAACCGCATGCAAAAGGCTTCGGCCGCGTCTGCGGTGGGCTCGGGCAGTTCATCCAGGTGCGGGTCGAGTCCCACACATAACAGGGAATCAATCGCTTTGGCGCGCTGATCCAGTTTTTCAAAGAAGGTGAGCATGGTTTCCTCCAAAATTTCAGGCTGGCATGCTCCTATTGTAATCTGAAATCAACCAATAAACGGTTAAAAACAATTAATATCAGTATGTGTGCAGGTCATTAATCAAGCTTTCCCCAGTACCATGGCCAGCAGTGCCATACGGATATACTGACCGTATTCCATCTGTCGGAAGTAGGCAGCCCGCGGGTCATCATCCACAGCCATATCAATCTCCCAGACGCGCGGCATGGGGTGCATCAGGATCATCTCGTTTTTGGCACGAGTCATCGTCTCGGTGGTAATCATATAACTGCCCTTGAGGGCTTCATGCTGATCAGGGTCTTCAAAGTATTCCTGCTGCACCCGGGTTACATAAAGCACATCCGTCTCAGGTAGGACGCTCATCAGGTCGGTTAAGTATTCTTGTGGGATACCCTTTGCTGCAATTTCATCTTGAATTTCAGCCGGGATGCACAGATTTTCCGGCGAAACATAATACAAACGGACATTGTACAGGCTTAACAAACGCGCCAGCGAATGCACAGTACGTCCATATTTTAAGTCGCCCATCATGGTGATGGTCAGACCATCAACGCGCCCCAGTTCCTCCTGGATGGTGAACAGGTCCAGCAGAGCTTGGGTTGGGTGCTCGCCGATGCCATCGCCAGCATTGATGATCGGTTTCTTGGCGTATTTGGCCGCCAGGGCTGATGAGCCGACCTCCGGATGGCGCAGCACAATCACATCGGCATAAGCTTCCAGGGTACGGATCGTATCTGGCAGGGATTCACCCTTGGTGACCGAGGAATAGCTGACATTATTAATCGGTATCACGCTGCCGCCCAGGCGTTCCATGGCCGAGGTGTAAGACGAAGAGGTCCGAGTGGAGGGCTGATAAAAGAGATTTGCCAGAATTTTACCCTTCAAAAGGTCGAAGGAGCCTACCCGGAGAACCATTTCGTACATCTCGTGAGCGACTTCAAAAATATAGGTCAACTGCTCGCGGTCAAATTGCTTGACCGTGATGATATCAAGGCCATAAAATGGCGAGTTTTGCATATCGCCAAAGGGCAGATGTGAGTTCGTTGAGAGTGATCTGGGGGTAATTTTTGGCATGTTAATTCTCCGAATTTGTTTTTTTACTTTTAACTTGTTCTGGGTACTGAAGGGTATTCAGAGGCTGAAAATTTGGAATCGGGTGGAATGACTCTGCCTTCTGACTCCTAATTTCCTGTTTCCGGTCGCCCATCAACTTTCATCTACGCTATCTGCTGACCAGACCCGGGTTGAGCCAGCACCTGGCCGTCCATAAACACCGTTTTGCCACGTAACACCACCTGCCGTACCGCGCCAAACACCGCCCAACCCTCAAAGGGCATCCAACCCGCTTTGCTGTGCATTTCCCGGGCAGTCAGGGTATACCTGTGTTCCAGATCCACCTCAACCCAGGTCTCCGGCTGAGCAGGGAGGTTGAAGATCCGTCGAACGTTTTGATCCATACGCTGGACAAGGTCCTCCAAGGTCAGCTGCCCTGTATGCACTGAATTCAACAATAGTGGCAGGGCGGTCTCCAACCCCGGAAAGCCCGGCGGAGGGTTTTCAGCAGCCTTTTCAGCCGCGGTATGGGGTGCGTGGTCGGTGGCAAAACAATCAATGACGTCCAGATTCTCCCACAATGCATCCACATCCGCCTGGCTTGCCAGCCTGGGGCGTACTTCACCCCGGCTGCCCGGCAGGTCTGCAGCAGTCAGAAACAGATGCTGTGGCGTGACCTCACAGGTGACTTTAAAGCCGCGTTGCTTGGCAGCTCGCACCAGCAGAATCTCCTCTCGAGTGGACACGTGAGCGATATGCAACGGTCGATCGGCCAGCGCTGCCACCAAGATGGCTGCAGCCATGGTGCGTCCTTCTGCATGGACGACCAGGGGGCGAGTCGCTGGCCAGGCCTGCATGTGCGCATTCCAAAGAGAAATTTCCTCCAAGCGCAGCGGTCCATAGGTCTGATCCAGGTAAAGCTTCAAACCCACAGCCTGGTCAGCCAGCCTTGCAGCCAGGCTTGGGTTGTTGGGGCCAGCGCCCAAATAGAGACCGTAATCACAGCGTGCCCCATTGGCGGCAAATTTTTTCGCGATGTTAAGGGTGGCGGCATCCACCACAGGCGGGTCGGTATTGGGCATGGCCAACACCCGGGTAAAACCACCTGCTAACGCGGCCGCGGTTCCGCTGGCCCAATCTTCCTTATGGGTCGCACCAGGTTCGCGCATATGCACGTGAGGGTCACTCAAACCGGGGATGCGCATGTTTGACCTCCTGATTCAAAAAAGAGAGCCATGATTGACTCCCTTTGAATGTTAAAAGAATCGCCGCAGAGGGCAGGTGGGTTTGTTCAGCATGGGAAGAAGCAAACTTCATCATTATCTTTACACTGGCACTATTCTATGCTTTTTTAAACTTCTGTCAAGAGAAAAATGGCTTTTTAAACACATCAAATTGGTTTCATGGCATACCTCATTCGGCAGGGGGAATAAATCAATGGCGTGCTTATGGTTATTTTCAGGAATTTGTTTTCACCAGGCAAAGAAACGGCTATAATCTAATTAAAAGCACACCCCATAACCCGAGGAGGTATCTCATGTCCCAACCCCGACCGGTAAGTGCCCCGCGCGGCACACAGCTAACCTGTAAATCCTGGTTGACTGAAGCGGCATACCGAATGATCCAGAACAACCTCGACCCTGAAGTCGCTGAACACCCGGAAGACCTGGTGGTCTATGGCGGTCGGGGACAGGCTGCCCGCTCGTGGGAGGCTTTTGATGCCATCCTGGACACGCTGAAGAACCTGGAGAACGACGAAACCCTTTTGGTGCAATCCGGAAAACCCGTGGTGGTCTTCAAAACTCACCCGGACGCACCCCGGGTGTTGATTGCTAATTCTAACCTGGTGCCCCACTGGGCTACCCAGGAGCACTTTGACGAACTGGCTGCTAAGGGGTTGATGATGTTTGGTCAGATGACTGCTGGCTCGTGGATCTACATCGGCACCCAGGGTATCCTGCAGGGCACCTATGAAACCCTGGGCTCACTGGCCCATCAGCGGGGTTGGCCTTCTCTTAAAGGCAAATTTGTGCTCACCGCGGGCCTGGGTGGTATGGGGGGTGCCCAGCCTCTGGCGATCACCATGAACGAGGGTGTGGGTTTGATCGTTGAAGTCGACCCCCAACGCGCCCAGCGCCGCCTGGAGATTGGCTATGTAGACGCAGTGGTAGACACCCTGGAAGAAGCCATGACCCTAGTAGAAGAAGCGCTGGCCGCTGAAACACCCAAATCTATCGGGCTAATCGGCAACGCCGCCGAGATTTTTCCTGAACTGGTCATCCGCAACGTGACCCCCGACGTGGTCACCGACCAGACCCCAGCACATGACCTGCTCAGCTATATCCCGGCTGGGCTTTCTTTGCAAGCAGCCGACGAACTGCGTGAGCGCGACCCGGAGGGCTACGCCAACCGATCGCAAGCATCCATGGCCCAGCACATCCAGGCCATGCTTGACCTCCAGAAAGCGGGCGCCGAGGTATTTGATTACGGCAATAACCTGCGCCAGCGCGCTTACGATTATGGCGTTAGAGACGCTTTCGACTTTCCAGGCTTTGTCCCAGCTTATATTCGACCCCTGTTCTGTGAGGGCAAGGGCCCCTTCCGTTGGGTAGCACTCTCTGGTGACCCACAGGATATTTTCGCCACCGATCAGGCCATCAAAGCGCTCTTTCCACAAGACGAGCACCTGCACCGCTGGTTGGATATGGCCAAGGAAAAGGTGCCCTTCCAGGGGCTGCCCTCCCGCATCTGCTGGCTGGGCTACGGTGAGCGAGCACAAGCCGGGCTGGCCTTCAATAAACTGGTGGCAGAGGGCATCGTTTCCGCCCCGATTGTGATCGGACGCGACCATCTCGATTCCGGTTCCGTCGCCTCCCCCAACCGGGAGACTGAGAGCATGCTCGATGGCACCGACGCGGTCAGTGACTGGCCAATCCTGAACGCTCTGATTAACGCCGTGAATGGTGCTACCTGGGTCTCCTTTCATCATGGCGGCGGAGTGGGAATCGGTTTCAGCCAGCACGCCGGGCAGGTGATTGTCGCCGATGGAACCACCGAAGCAGCCCAACGTCTGGAGCGTGTGCTGACTGTAGACCCCGGCATGGGTATTGCCCGCCACGCTGACGCGGGCTATCAGCAGGCCATCCAGGCAGCTCAACGGCATGGGATCCACATCCCCATGCTGCAGGTAGATTAAGTTGAAGAGACGGGTCTGGCGTTTCGCGTTCTTTGCCCTGGCCATCCTGGTTGGCGTTACTGCCGGACTGGGCTATGGATGGGGGGTCAACCCTGTACGTTATGCCAGCACCAGGCCTGAACTCCTGCGCATCGACTACCAGGCGGACTTTGTGCTCATGGCGGCGGAACTTTACCGAGCCGAGAGCGACCTTGCCCTGGCCTTAGCCCGCCTGGATTATCTTGGCGAGCAATCCACGTTGGTTTTACTGGAAGCAACCCTGAGTTTTGCACAAAAACACCGGTTTGCTCCCGCCGACCAGGCGCTAATACAGAGTTTAGCCGAAGATATCCACCGTGCTTTGGACGGACTGCAATAAATGAGGTGAAGCTGTCATGCTGAATGAGACCCAGGAAGTGCACACATCCCCCACTGCGCCGCAGAAACGCAGTCCGTTATTCTTGCTGAGCGGCTTGGTGATTGGGTTGCTCCTCGGTTTGGTTTACGCCTGGTTCATCAACCCCGTTATTTATGAAAACACCGTCCCCGCCAGCCTGGGGGCAACGGATAAAGACGTCTACCGGGGCACCATTGCCCAGGTTTACGCCATCACCGGAGACCTTGAACGCGCCGTACTCCGGCTGGCATTGTTGGAAGACCCCGAACCAGTTTTCGAGCTGGCTTCCCAGGCACAGCGGGCACTGGCGGCAGGAAACGACACAGAAGCCCGGGCCCTGGCGTTGATGGCTTCCGTTTTGCAGGGCGCACCTCAGGCGGCAACCCCTGAAAGTGTTCCCCTGCCTGATACACCTGTGGAAATCATGTCGCCTGCTGTACCTACACAGACTTTGCCCGTCCCGGCCAGCACCCCTTGAGCTAATTAATCCTTAAGTGGATAACGATAGAGATTGGTCTCCCGGCGGATGAAGCCCATTGCCAGGTAGAGCTGGTTGGCCGCACAGCGTGCCGATCGCGACGTCAGGTGAACTTCCTGCAAACCCAGGGCGCGAGCCTGCTCCAAACAAGCCTCGGTGAGGGCTTTACCAAGGCCCTGCCGGCGGGCACTGCCGTCAACGATCACATCCTCAATCCATCCATGCAGTCCGGTAGGCGTTCGAAAAACCGCCAGCGTGGCGCTGCCAACGATCTCGCCCTGTTCGTCGGGTAATCTGGCGATGAATACGGTTATCGCCGGCGAAGCGGCCATTTCTTGCAGTTCGTCCCGGGTTGGCGGTGGATTGTAATGGGCCAGCTGGGGAATCAAGCGTTCAAAAGCGGTGACGATCTCATCGGAGACGTCACACATTCTTTCAATATGCACAGCTTCCTCCTTTGATGTGAGGCTGTTTTATCATTATTGGATGGGTTCGTAGGGTGGGTTGACGGGATGTACCACATGACCAAATTAAAAAAGAATCCTTACAATCTAACTATCAGCCAACCCACCATTTGCTCAACTCCTGCTTTCCTCTCCAGAATACACCATTATCGAGATACAAGGGTGGGTAACGTCTTTCCACGCGCCCTACGCTTTAATAAATTTTTTGAGATTGTAGCCGTAGGGTGTGCGGGCCTTTCCGCACACCATTATTTTGATGCGTATATTGGTGCGCACAAAAAGCCGTGCGCACCCTACGTTTTAATAGCTTTCTTGAGACCGTAGATACCGGCTTGACTTTCAAAACGGTATCTCACGCGTGGGGGCTGCACCTCCACGCGTGACCTGCTAATCCCTCATTCCAATTTCTCGAGGCCCAACTTACTGTTTAAGTAAATGTGCTTCCAGATAAATATCCACGCCCGCCAACGCTTTTGAAACCGGGCAATTCGCCTTGGCTCCCGAAGCATATTTAATAAACTCATCCATGGTGATATCTTTCACCCGGGCCTTAGACGCCAATTTAATCTTGTCAATTTTAAAACCATCCCCGTCTTTGACTATTGAGACGGTCGCTTCCGTGTAGATCTCATCCACGGTGTAGCCAGCTTTGGAAAGCTCTAAGCTGAGCGCCATCGAGAAGCAGCCCGCGTGCGCTGCGCCGATCAGCTCTTCCGGGTTGGTACCCGGTCCATCTTCAAAGCGCGAGGTGAATGAATATTTCCCCTGAAATGCGCCGCTGCCCAGCGAAACCGAGCCGCTACCCTTTTTTAAGTCTCCCTGCCATACGGCTGTTGCTGTTCTTTTAATCATCGTTATCTCCTTATTTATTATTTTATTTTTCAAGCTATTTTATTATTCTACGCGCGGTGTGTAAAAACTATATCAGATAAATTATATCTGATAACACAGATATAATCCAAGCCTGGTATCAACAAACAAAAATGGGATGGCCTGAAAAAAGCCATCCCATTGTTTGACAGTGTTTAATCCACTGATTCAGCGAAATCTCGGTCATTCTCCCCAGCGGAAAGCCGGCACAACCACCCAATCATCACCTTTCTCAAAAGCGTAATAGGGCAGCCAAAGCAGCCCAAATTGATCAATATAAATATCTTTTTTATATGCTGAAACCGGTTCCTCCACGACCTTATCGAACGTATCAGCCCATTTTTGCTCTACCTTGGACAGCTCAGCATCCTGCTCAGCCTTGATCCGCTCAATATCCCGGGTGATGTTCTTGATTTCCAGCTCGCTTTTTTCTACGTTGGCCTTGGCCTGGCTGGTCATACGCCGTTTGGTCAACGAAGTTGAAACCGAGCGCCGGCTGCCGGTGAGCATACCCAGAACGTTTTCCACCCCTTTGCCAACTTCTTCCATCCGCCGATAGCCCAGTTGCTGCTTATACCCGTCCAGACGGCTTTCTTCCCTGCCCAGCTTGTCCTCCAGAGTTTTTAACTGGTTACCGTGTTTTTTTGTCAGTGCTTCTATTTCAGCCTGTTGCTTTTCTTTGGCTGCTTGCTCACACATCCGGCGGAATTCCTCGTCGGAAACACCCGGCTCGGCTACGACACCCAAAGCATCATTGATACGCAATTTCAGGGTTTGGGTGCGGTAAATCCAATCGATAAAATCAATTTCCAGCTCCTTGACAGCCTTGCTGTCGACACCGGAAAGGTTCTCCACATCCGCAAATCTCGCTTCTGGCAGCGGGTTGTGCTCCAGCATGTTCGGGTCAAAAGGGGCTACAAGCTGGCTTTCCCAGCGCACCAGCCCACGTTTACGCATTTCATCGATGCGCACAGTGAATTCAGCTTCTTCGCTGATGTTATATTTGCGCGCCAGGTAGACTGCCCGTGCTTGCCCGACCAATTCCGCTTTATACAGATACTGGGGGTGCGGCGCTTTATCAGGAAACTGTCCACCCACCTCTTGCAACACATCAGAAAGACCACGGTTGACCGGGAAATAGAAGGAGGATACAGACCCCGACAGCGCCTGTGGTACATCGCGACCCAAGCTCGTTGATGATTCAGTTAGCTTGGAAGGCAGCACACCAGCAACAGGTGATTCCAAAGCACGTTCTGTTGCCCTGGCCAGGGCGTTAACCGCCGGGATCTGCGTTCGAGTCAGCGGCCCGGGCAGATAATTCATCGCCCAGCGGGTGTGGAAAGTCTTTGATTCTGTATCATGCACATTGTGTAATAAAAACACCCGTTTGCCCAGCAGTGAGATCATGCGATCAAAGGAACGGCGATCCACACCGGGCGCGGCGCCTTCCAACCCGTCCAGCAAACGGGCTTTGTCCTGCTCGGTCTGTAAGCGCCCAATCAACCAGGTGCCGGCATTCGACAGTCCCTTATAATCCACATCGACCGGGTTCTGGGTGGCCAGCACCAAACCAACGCCGAAAGCACGCGCCTGCTTGAGCATCCGTAAGATGATGTTCTTGCTGGGCGGGTTGGCGATGGGCGGCAGATAACCATGGATTTCATCAAAATACACCATGGCTCGCAATCCGCTGGCGCCCTTTTGGGTACGCATCCAGCTTTCAATGGCGGTATACAGCAGTGTAACGAAGAACATGCGCTCCTGGTCATTCAAATGCGCCAGGTAGAACACGCTGTGGCGTGGCTTACCCGAGGGCGACCATAAAATTTGCCCGATATCCAATGGCTGACCCTCCAACCAGGTGTGAAAACTGGGCGCGGCCAGGAAGTTATTCAACAACATGGCCAAATTGAACCGGTCTTTTTCAGGGTAAAACTGATCCAGAGAAAAGACACCCAATTTTTCAAAGGGTGGTGATTGAACATGAGCAATCAGGGTGGCCAAATCAAGGTCTTTGCCTGCTTTCCAAGCCTCTTCAAAGATATTTGAAAGTAGGATATGCTCTTTAGCCTGAACGGGGTCGATATTACGTATGCCAATCAGGCCCAGGAGTGCGGTGACCGTACTGGCGATCCTTTCACGCAGGCTCTCCCGGTTTTCGTCCCAGGAAATCTCGGGGGCGGAAAAAGAGGCCAGGATGCTCACTGGCAAGCCAGAATCTGACCCGGGTGTATAAACAGCATATTCGACAGCATCACGCAGGGCTTCTAAATCCATTTTGCCTAACCCGGATAAAGCCAATCCGTTCTTCCACTGAGAGGCTGCTTTTTCTGCCGCCTCTTCCACGCTGACGTTTTCTCGGCGGGCGGCGTCCTGATCAATCCAGGGCTGAAAATCTTCAGGCAAAAGGTCTGGAAAATGTAATAATAAATTCGTTAAATCGCCTTTAGGGTCAATCACAATCGCGGGGATGCCTTGCAGGGCCGCTTCCTCCAGCATGATCACCCCCAGGCCGGTTTTTCCTGATCCGGTCATACCGGTGATAACGGCATGGGTCGTCAGGTCATCCGAATCATAGAAAACCTGGTCCTCCTGCATGGACTCTGATTCAAGGTCATAGGTCTTCCCTAAATAGAAATCTCTTTTTTTTCTAGACATAATTCCTCCTGTTCAGCGGATACTCTTTATAGTATACAACAACCTGTTAAACAGAAACTTGTATTTTCTCAGGGCCGCCAGATGCCGCTGCGCCGGGGGGTGATTTCTTCAGCCGTGATGAAGGCCTCTGGATCAATTTCAAGGACTCGTTTTTCCACATCTTCAGATTGTTTGCGCCTGACCCGGCAATCGACCACCATAAAGCTGCCGTCGCGCCCCCTGGCGGGAATTTCCGTCACGCCAAAGCCAGCTTCACGCAGCGCCTCGGCCACCTCTGTACTGTGATTGGGGCTGATAATATTAAAGTGTGTGTACCCCAGCGCCAGGCGCTTTTCAATGGCCATTCCCAGCACATTGCCCGTGGCAAACCCGGCTGAATAACCGATGATGTTAAGAGGGTTTTCCATATTTGTCAGCACCGAACCGATCAATACGATATAAATTGCCGATTCAAAAAAACCCAAAATCCAAGCCGGTCCACGTTTTTGGCGCAAAGTGAACATAAACCTCAGGGTATCCAGGGCAATATTGACCATGCGGGCCAGAAAAACCCCTAAGGCGAATAACCAGGCCGTTGGGGAAAGTAAAATATCAATCAAACCATTCATAAATCGCCATTCCGTTCATCGATCCCGTTTCTTATGGCTGGCTCGTAAACCTGGGTCATATATTCGGTAACCATCCGGCACATGCTGAATTGCCCACCCAAAGAACGGATGCTTTCTTTCATCCAGGCAATCCAATCAGCAGGCAGGTTATCGGCAGAGCGTTTTTCGTAATACAGGGGGATGATTTCATTCTCCAGGGTTTCGTACAAGCTGAGGGCATCGGCTTCATCCTGAGCTGCCTGGTCTTCAAACTGGGCCTTGTCTTCGCCAATCGCCCAGCCGTTATGCCCGTTATAGCCCTCACGCCACCAACCGTCCAGAATAGAGAAGTTCAACACGCCGTTCAAGGCCGCTTTCATGCCCGAAGTACCCGAAGCCTCCCGCGTCCGGCGGGGAGTATTCAACCACACATCCACACCCTGCGTCAAATAACGGGCGATATTCATATCATAATCCTCAATAAATGCCAGCCTTCCGCCAAAACGGGCATCTTTGACCGCTCGGTAGACCTCTTGAATTAGCAGTTTTCCGGGCTCATCGGCCGGGTGCGCCTTGCCCGCAAAAATAAATTGCACGGGCATATGGGGGTTATTGACAATCTTCAACAAACGATCATAATCGTGGAAGATCAGGTTAGCGCGTTTATAGGTGGCAAAACGGCGGGCAAAACCAATCGTTAGGGCATAGGGGTCCAGTAAAACGCCGCTGGCCAGGGTTTGCACCGGGTGAATGTTGTTGCCTGTCCATCTTTTCCGGCTGCGGCTGATGAGATAAGCCACCAATTTTCGTTTCAAATGCCGATGCACCAACCAGAGGTCTTCATCGGGGATACTTTCAACCTTGTTCCAAAAATTTAAATCATAGATATGCTCGGCCCAATCCGGCCCCATATATTGAGAAAACAGCGTCCCTATCCGGCGAGCCAGCCAGGTTTGCGTATGGATACCATTGGTGATGTGTGAGATCGGAATCTCCGCTTCCTTTTTGTCCGGCCAGAGGAAACGCCACATCTCTCGGGAGACCTGACCGTGTAGTTCCGAGACACCATTGCTGAATTCCGAAAGCTTTAAAGCCAGAACAGGCATACTGAACGCCTCACCGCCCCAGGATTGGGTGATTTTAGCAATGTCAATGAACTCATCTCTGGAAAGTCCCAGCTCTGGCCAAACATGGGAGAAATATTTATCCATCAGCCACAACGGGAATTCATCATTCCCGGCTGGCACGGGGGTATGCGTGGTAAAGATATTGGTTTTATTGATCAACTCGGCAGCTTCGGCAAATGTCATCCCCTTGCGGATGTATTCCAGGGCGCGCTCCAGCGTCAGAAAGGCTGAGTGGCCTTCGTTCATATGCCAGGCAGTGGGCGCATAGCCCAACGCCCGTAAGGCACGCACCCCGCCCATACCCAGCAGGATCTCCTGGGAGATGCGCAATTCCAGATCGCTGATATAAAGTTTGTCGGTCAGCTGGCGGTCACTATGGCTGTTGTCATCCAGGTTTGTGTTCAGCAAATACAGCTTGACCCGGCCGACATTCAGCTCGTAGACGCTCGCAAAGACCGTCCGCCCCGGTAAGTCGATCGAAATTTTGATCGGCTTACCGTCCTCATCCAGCAAGTGAACCAGGGGTAACGCATCGAAATCAATCGGGACGTTTTCCGCCGACTGCCAGCCATCCTCGCTGATTCGCTGAGAGAAATAGCCATAGGTATACAAAAAGCCCACGGCCACCAGGGGAATGCCCAGGTCGCTGGCCTCTTTCAGATGGTCACCGGAGAGCACACCCAACCCGCCCGCATACACCATCAGGGATTCGTGTAAACCAAATTCAAATGAGAAATAACCAATCAGTTCTTCGTGCAAGGCCGGGTAAGTATTCGAAAACCAGGTATCGTTTTCTTTCATATACCCGTCAAAATCACGGATGACCCGGTCGTACCTGTCCAGGAAGTAGCGATCGTTGGTCTTGGCCTCCAAACGGGCAGGGTCAACATCGCGTAAAAAAACCACCGGATTATGGCGAGCATGCTCCCACAACAGTTCATCAACCGATCTGAATAAACGTTGTACTTCCGGGTGCCACACCCACCACAGGTTATAAGCAACATCCTCCAGGCGCATTAATCGCCTGGGTAAGTTGAACTTCACCGGTCTTTCTCTTGCAATCGTTGTCATGGTTAATATCCTTATTTAAATAGATGACCTGCAACGACGGCCTGATGCCATTCCTGCAGGGATACTTTCTTCGTGATATGATGTTGTTTTTTGATCCAAATTTTCATTTTTCCAGCGTTTAAATATACCACAAAGCTAAAATAGGCACTACGCGCGCCCATTTAAAACTGCCCTCAACCACCCCATCCGCTGGGTTTAGCCCAATATTCTCATACTGAGCGCCCATTGTCCCGCTGGACGCTTTAATTACGCCTGGATGGCTTTGACCACCTCAACCGCGTTCAGAGCCATGTGGTACAGAAAGGTTGCATGCAGCAGGTCACCATGATGCGGCATGGCCGGGATTTCGGCCGCCGCTTCTACGGAGAGGTGCCAGGTTTGCACGCAGTTTTCCGGCACGATCACGCGGCGCGGGTGACGATAGGCGTTGGCGTGGAATTTTAAATAGGTCGCCAGATGGTAGACACATAAATCCGTCACATCGCCCACGACGATAAACGTATCCAGGTGCGGGCGTTCCAGCAGCCAATTCTCAAAATCTGTGTTGATCGCCGGATGAATGGAATCCTTGTAAAAGGTGAGTAGTTGATCGTAGAAAGGCAGGGCTTTGATCTTGTCGATGGTCTCAGCCTGCGGAGTACCCAGGATGGCATGCGCACCATAGGCATCAAACTCGAGGGAGTCCTCAGTGTGACCCTCCTGGATCAGCACCATCTCGCGCACGCCGTAGTCCCAGGCGGTTTGCATCAAGTGCGTTAGGGGTTCATCAATTGCCGCCACACGCGGGCTGGAAAGCGGTCCATCGTAAAGAAAACCATTGATCACATCGACGGACACAACAGCAGCTTGATCGGGCGCGGGCACAGCCTCTTTCAGCGAGATCACCGGCCGCTCCGCCAGCCAGGTTTCAAGATAGGATAAAAAAGGTGCAGCCTGCTCAGCTAAGGACATTTTGGCCTCCAAATATTGATAATTTATAAGCTACATACTTAACTTTAGCACATAAATCTCAAAGAGATACTAACGATGAGAGGCGTGATAGAGGGTCGTGGGCAGCTCATCGCGGCAGCCAGGCTGAAAACTTGGAATAAGCCAACCTGAAGCGCGAAACAAAGGGGCACCAAAAATGGCGACCGTTTCCAGATGGCTCTACCAGAAGCGCGAAGAGAAGAGGTTTAGAGGTGGGGTAAAGCTCAATGCGTGAAAAATAATTGTATTCTATGGTTTATTCGACCCACCCCCTGCCCCTCCCAGAAGGGAGGGGAGCAATTCCTCACCTCAAAAACTGCAATGTGATGATCAGGCGTTAAAGCCCCTTTCCTCTGGGAGGGGGTTTTTAGAGGTGGGATAAAACCCAATACATCGAAAAATAATTACGTGGCTCAACGCGCTTGACCCTCCCCTGCCCCTCCCTAAAGGGAGGAAAGCAATTCCTCACCTCAAAAACTGCGATGTGATGATCAGGCGTTAAAGTCCCTTTCCTCTGGGAGGGGGTTTTTAGAGGTGGGATAAAACCCAATACATCGAAAAATAATTACGTGGCTCAACGCATTCGACCCACCCCCAACCCCTCCCTGAAGGGAGGGGAGCAATTCCTCTACTCAAAAACTGCGATGTGCTGATCAGGCGTTAAAGTCCCTTTCCTTCAGGAAAGGGATTTAGGGATAGGTCAAAGCCAAGTGATGATAAAATATTAGCAATGCTAGAAATAATTAATTATTGGCTTCATGACCACTTTGCATAATTTATATGCCCTTTAATTCCATCATCACCGGCCAGAAAACCTCACCAGAACTTATCGCCTTGGCCAAAGAACTTCGGGAGAAAATGACTCCGGCTGAAAGCCAGTTGTGGCAGGCCCTGCGTGCCAACCGGCTGGGAGGATTTCATTTTCGACGTCAACAAATTATCGGCAGCTATATCGTAGACTTCTACTGCCACGTTGTAGGATTGGTTGTCGAAGTCGATGGCGGCATCCACTTGAGTCAACAAGCCGATGATCACTATCGAGATTCATATTTACAAGGTCTGGGATTAACCGTCCTTCGTTTCACAAACGCTGAAGTTGAACAGCAAATCGATCAAGTTTTATCTGTAATTCATGGGCTTTGCCTGGCGGGCAAACAGCGAACTTTACATGAGGAATAAACCGCCATATCGGAACCTAGTGGTTGCTCGTCGATCGTTGTGCTTCAGTGGCTGTTGTCCTGATAGATGTTGCGACAGGTCTTTGTAAATTATTCTAATTCTGTTTACAGTATATCTGACCCACCCCCAACCCCTCACCTCAAAGACTGTTGTGTCATGATACAGCGTTAAAGTCCCTTTCCTGCTTTAAGTGTGCTGCACGAAGAAAAGAGGTTTAGAGGATAAAGCTCAATGCAGAAAATAATTGTATTCTATGGTTTATTCGACCCACCCCCTGCCCCTCCCTTAAGGGAGGGGGGAACATCCCAGCTAAAAAAATGTTGCGTGATGATCCAGTGTTAAAGTCCCTTTCCTAGAGGAAAGGGATTTAGGGATGGGTCACAAAACCAATGCAGCAAGAAATAATTGCATTCATAGCGCATTCGACCCACCCCCGGCTCCTCCCTTCATGGGGAGGAGTAATTCCTATTCTTAAAAACTGTTGCGTGATGATCCAGCGTTAAAGTCCTTTTCCTTCAGGAAAGGGCTTTAGGGATAGGTCAAAGCCACTTGAATCCACACACATGTAAAGCAGACCCCAACAACATATCCCGCTTCAAGTATGCCATAAGCGAAAAGGGCCGCTTTTTCAGGCAGCCCTTTCTTTAGTGGACCCAGAGGGATTCGAACCCTCGACCTCCTCAATGCCATTGAGGCGCGCTCCCAACTGCGCTATGGGCCCGTTGTGGTTTATTTGGGCCGCATTGCGCTCTCAGCTCCCCGACAGGAAACTGCGCAGGCAATCGACCCTCGTACCCCGCGCCCTCTACATACAGGTTTCCGGGGCACCAGAGTGGACCTGGAGGGATTTGAACCCTCGACCTCCTCAGTGCGATTGAGGCGCGCTCCCAGCTGCGCTACAGGCCCATCTTTCAGGGTGAAAAGGATTTTACCCCTACGCCTGGGGGCTGTCAAGCGAAGTTTTTCGCCACAGGCGTCCGCCCCCGCCCGCCATGTAGTTGCGCAGCGCCAGCCGCGTTTCATCCATATCGCGCCAAAAGGTAGAAAGCTGCGATGTATAGCACAGTACAGCCGACTGCCAGGCCTGCAGGGCAGCCTCACTCAAATTATAAGGCACGCTTTCCAGCCGTCCATCCCGGATAAGCGGGCTTTCAAAATGGTTGTTGATGTAAGGGTAATCAGCGTACCAGAAATCAGTCCGAGGCACCTGGCGCCCAGCCCCAACCACCGCCTGATGGTCCACATGGTTTCCCAAACCGATGGGCAGCACCAGGGTCGCCCCCGACGGCACCGCGGCCATGATCATCGCCGCGATTGCATCAACCAGAGGCTGCTCGGGTAAGCGGCTGAACAGCTCATCATCGCTGTTGACGATGGGCGCCCCGGTTTGGGCATCATAACGGTAGATAGCGTCAGGCCAATCGAAGTGACACAGTTCTGCCCCCAAAACAGCACAAGCTTCTTGATCCTCCGCGCGGCGAGCGCGGACCGCCTCCACGCCCGAAATACCCCAGTTTGCGTGCATCTCCTGTGCAAAGGGTGAATAATTTTCATCGGTGGGCAATCCGGCCATCAACGTCCAGATTTCAACCCGGTGGCCCTGTTGTCCAAGGTCCCACACCAGACCGCCGCAAGAGAGTGTCACATCGTCCAAATGTGGCGAGAGAAACAGATAATGTCCAACTGTCATGTTTCCATTGTATCAAAGATGCCCTGTTTCTAACAGGTGCGATAACCCATGAAACCAAGGACGCCAGGGCCCCTAATCGAAGGCAAAATTGGGGTAAAATTCTGTAGATACGACCCTACAAGAGCGATTTCAAGGAACAACCCTTATGAAGTTTTCAAGTGTTTGCGTGATAGGAATGGGCTACATCGGTTTGCCCACCGCCAGCATGTTCGCCAGCAAGGGCATCCAGGTGACAGGGGTCGACACCAATGCCAGGGTCATCACTGCCCTCCAGGCTGGTAAGGCGCACATCGCTGAGCCGGGCTTGCAAGAGCATCTTCTGAATGCGTTGCACAGCGGGCGTCTGGCTGTTTCCACCGAAGTCGTATCCGCGGAGGCCTTCATCATCGCAGTACCAACACCTTTTTACGACGACAAACAGGCAGATTTGCGTGCGGTAGTGGCAGCCAGCCAATCGATCGTCCCCCACCTGAGGCGCGGCAATCTGGTGATCCTGGAATCGACCTCGCCGCCGCGCACCACCGTCGATATCGTCGCGCCGATACTGGAAAAAAGCGGGCTCAAAGTCGGGGCAGACTTCCTGCTGGCCTATTCGCCAGAGCGGGTGCTGCCAGGGCGTATCCTGCAGGAGCTGGTGGAAAACCCCCGCGTGATCGGCGGGGTCGACCCGGCCTCAGCCGAGGCTGGACGCGACCTGTACCAGACCTTCGTACAGGGGGAGATCATCCTGACCGATGCCACCACGGCCGAAATGGTCAAGCTGATGGAAAACACCTTCCGCGATATCAATATCGCCGTTGCCAACGAATTTTCGCGCCTGGCCGACGCCTTCAACGTGGATATCTGGGAGGCGATCAGCATCGCCAACCGGCATCCGCGGGTCAATATCCTGCGCCCGGGGGTGGGCGTGGGCGGGCACTGTATCGATGTTGATCCCTGGTTCCTGGTGGAGGCCGCGCCAGAAAGCGCCCGGCTGATCAAAGCCGCCCGGGGGATAAACGACAGCCAGCCAGCCTTTGTGGCCAAGCACATTCAGTCCATCGCCAGGGGGTTGGAAGGAAAAACAATCGCTTTTTTGGGGCTGGCCTTCAAACCGGATGTGGACGATGTGCGCGAGAGCCCGGCTGTTGCGCTGGCCCGCCACCTGGTATCCGCTGGCGCCCGGGTACTGGCCTACGAGCCCTTAAAGCCCGGGGCGAACCTGCAGGACATTGAACAAGTAGAGCACCTGGAAGAGGCCCTGGCCGAGGCCCACCTGGTGGTTTTAGGCGTGGCGCATGGAGCTTTTAAAGCGCTGAACCCCGCAGAAATGCGGTTAAAAACGAAAGCAGAGTGGGTTTATGATGCGGTAAACGCCTGGGACAAACACGCCTGGGAAGCCGCCGGGTTCCAGTTTTACGGCTTGGCGCGCAAGCATTAAAGGCTTGTTAAATTACTTCAAACTGGTGGGGAGTTTTACGCAGCATATTTTTCCACATTCTCAAAGATCCTGCCTTGGTATTCTGCCGCGCTCAATGTGGTGTCATACAAACCAACTCCTTCGCCCTCATGTTTGTCTATGCCAGTATAGATCAGGCTGGCATCTTCATAGCGCTTGAATTTATAGACCGCATCATTCATCAATGCGCTGTTAAATAAGCCCATACTGACAAGTAGTTCAAAATCCTTGACTGTCAGACCGGTTACTTTCTTAAACAGGCCGGGTTCTAATGGCGTGATCACATCTCGCAGGGTATATACACGGAAATCCACCAGGGTTGCATAGTGCTTATAATCCCCCTGTTTTAAAGTTTTTTATAATCAGGCTATAATGAACTTATCACGCAAATCAGCATACGATTCTGGAGGACACATGCTCGGCGCGCTTATCGGCGATCTGGTCGGTTCAGTTTACGAATGGAACAACATTAAAACCACAGATTTTGAATTTCTGAAGCCCGAATGCTTCTTTACGGACGATTCGGTGCTCACTGTGGCCACAGCCCAGGCGCTGCTAACCGGCGCGGGCTACGCCGAAACCTATCAGGACTTCGCCCGGCGCTACCCACGGCGCGGTTACGGCAGCTATTTCAACGCCTGGATTCATTCGGATAACCCTCAGCCCTACAACAGCTGGGGCAACGGCTCGGCTATGCGGGTCAGCCCGGTGGGGTTTGCCTTCAACAGCGTGGATGAAGTTTTAACACAAGCCGAGGCCAGCGCTGCGGTAACCCATAACCACCCCGAAGGGATCAAAGGCGCCCAGGCTACAGCCCTATCTATTTTGCTCGCCCGGCAGGGGGGCTCTCAGGATGATATCCGGGCCGAGATCACCAACCGCTTTGGCTACGATCTGGCGCGCGACCTGGACGAAATCCGCCCATGGTATATCTTCGATGTCTCGTGTCAGGGTTCTGTGCCCGAGGCGATCATCGCCTTTCTCGAATCAACGGGCTTTGAAGATGCCATACGCAAGGCGATCTCCATCGGCGGGGATAGCGACACCATTGCCTGCATCACCGGCGGGATCGCCGAGGCCTATTATGGCGTCCCGGAAGATATCGCCCAACAAGCTTATCGCTATTTACCCGATGAATTTGTTGAGGTCATTGAAGCGTTTTACAAGCGTTATCCGGGGGAGTAACTGGCCAGCATTGAAAAGGTCTATTATTTAACGTTTCCCTATGAATATGTGGGCGCGTTCCCAAATCTCGGCAAACATCGCTTCGGTCAGCCTGCCGGTAAGCGTGTTTTGCTGGCTGGGATGGTAGGAGGCCAACAACCAGGGGGCCTCGTCGCCCAAGTGGTAAAAGGCATTATGCCCGAAGGCGGGTTTTGGCGTCTGCTGAACAGCGTCGGGATACAGACGCAGGAGATTATCAAACGCCACTTTCCCCAGGGCCACAAAACCCTCTACATTGGTCAACAGGTCGATTTCTGCCTGCAGCCAGGGCTGGCAGTTACGTATTTCCTCAGCTTTGGGCTTGTTTTGGGGCGGCACACAGCGGCATACCGCAGTGATAAACACACCCCGCAGTGCAAGCCCGTCGCCCATATGGCTGGATTCGGCCTGGTTGGCAAAGCCAACGCGGTGCAATGCCCGGTAAAGGAAGTTCCCGCTGGCATCGCCGGTGAACATCCGCCCGGTGCGGTTTGAGCCATGCGCACCTGGTGCCAGCCCCACAACGATGATCCTGGCCGCAGGATCGCCAAAGCCGGGCACAGGCTTACCCCAATAGGTTTGGTCTTGATAGGCTTTGCGCTTGGTCCGAGCCACTTCTTCCCGCCAGGCCACCAGGCGCGGGCACTTCCGACAGGTGATGATTTCTTTTTCCAGTGCTTGCAGTGTTTCAGCCATGCGCCTATTCTAACCGCGTTTGCGGTTTTAAAACAGAAGCGCCCACTATGGGCGCTGATCTGTTGAGCAATGGTTGACTTTTATCAATTTTGTTTATGGGATAGCATCAACCGGAATTAAGAAGGATTCCATCATCTTATCCAGGGATAATAGAGATGGGCCAAAGGTTTCCGGAGCCATTGCCAACATCATTGTTTCCATATTATTGCGATAGTTTTCATAATTATCAATAAAAGCATTCCATCCTTCCGGCGGGTCATCATACACGCTATCAACAAACATCAGGTGTTTTATGGGCATGGTTGCTGAAAGCAGATACTTTCCATCGTCTGTCAGGCCAATAAAGGCATAAATGACGGCGTCATTGCTGATCGGGGCGAATGCCTGACCGTATTGGGTGATAAATCGCACACCGTTGCCATTTCGAAAATCCAGGTAAGTCACCTGGGAACATATCATCTGGCCAGCGTTGAAAAAAGGAACAAATGGAACCGAAGATGGGCGTGGGTCGCCGCTGGCTAACAACGTTTGTATATCATCGACGATCGTTTGAACGTAAGAATCAAGCGCAACAAAATCAGCCACCGGGTAAACCCGTATTGCCGGAGCGTGATACTCATTCTTGACATGGTATCCTGTCAGGATGATCTCAATAAACTGCGGGTTGATGCTCCAGGGGAACATTTCTTCGCTCTCCGTTTTTTCGGGGATCATCTCCTGAGAATAGCCGCCGCTATCTTCCTGTGGATAACAAAATTCGACACCGAAAGTGTCCCCCAAAGCCATACCGGGGCTGCAGGTAAAGCCTTCTGGTGTAGGTTCCTCAATGGGGATTTCTGGTGTGGGTTCCTCAGTAGGGGTTTCCGGTGTGGGCTCCTCGGTCGGAACTTCTGGTGTGGGTTCCGGCTCTAAGGTCTCAGGTTGGGGTGTAAGCATCAGTTCCGCAATTACGGTTTCTTGAATAGCTTCAAGTGGTAGTGAGGCTTCTTTTAGCAGCGATGGGATGCTACACGCTAACGTAGCGAAAAGAAGGGTGATTAACACGAGAACATACTTGCGCGTTTCCATATTTACTCCTTCAGTCAGATGGATAAAAGAGGCTGAAAAGAACTTTTCGTTCTTATACGATTAAACAGGGAAACGCGAAGTTTGTCAATACTTTGTTAAAACTATAAGAGGTGCCCGGTAAGGCACCTCTTTGAAGAAATCAACATTAAAAAACCGCGGGTTAGCGTTTTAATGCATTCCAACCCGCATAGCGGGCGGTGCTGCCCAGTTCGGCTTCGATGCGCAGCAGCGCGTTGTACTTGGCTACCCGGTCAGAGCGGGCAGGTGCACCGGTTTTGATCTGGCCGGTATTCATCGCCACAGCCAGGTCGGCGATGGTGGCATCTTCCGTTTCGCCCGAACGGTGCGAAGTAACTGCTGTCCAACCGTGGAATTGGCACATCGTCACAGCTTCCATGGTCTCAGTCAGCGTGCCGATCTGGTTCACCTTAACCAACAGCGAATTGCAGGCGTTTTCTGAAATTGCACGGGCAACCCGGGCCGGGTTGGTCACCAACAGATCATCGCCAACAATCTGAACCCGGTCGCCAACTTGTGCGGTAAAGCTCTTCCAACCCTCCCAGTCATCCTGGGCAAATCCATCTTCAATTGAGACGATCGGATATTTATTAACCCAATCAACCCAGAATGCAGCCATTTCCTGGCTGGTCAGTTTGCGGTTTTCGGTGCGCAGGTGATAAATCTTTTCTTCCTCATCATAAAATTCCGATGCCGCCGGATCAAGCGCAATCGCAACCTGTTCACCGGGTTTGTAGCCCGCTTTTTCAATCGCCTCTAAAATGATTTCAACGGCTTCTGCATTGGTCTTCAAAGCGGGTGCATAACCGCCTTCATCGCCAACCAGAGTGGCATAGCCCTTTTTCTTCAAGACAGTCTTCAGGGTGTGATAAATCTCGGTGCCCCAGCGCAAGCCCTCAGCAAAGCTCGGCGCGCCAAGCGGCATCACCATAAATTCCTGTGCGTCGGTGGTCTGCCAGTCGGTATGGGCACCCCCATTGAGGATGTTCATCATCGGCACGGGGAGTTCATGGGCATATACACCGCCAAGGTAACGATACAGCGGCAAACCAACCGCATTGGCAGCCGCTTTAGCCACAGCCAGGCTGGTGCCCAGAATTGCGTTGGCGCCGAGGGCGCTCTTGTTGGGGGTACCGTCCAGCGCCAGCATGGCCATATCAAGTGTCATTTGCTCGGTGGCGTCCTCTCCAATCAACAACTCGGCAATGCGGGTATTGACATTTTCCACAGCCCGGGCAACGCCCTTGCCGGCATATCGCTGCGGGTCGGCATCGCGCAGTTCAAGCGCTTCGTGCACGCCGGTCGAGGCACCCGATGGCACGATCGCATGCCCCCAACTGCCATCTCCCAAAACAACTTCAACATCCACGGTGGGGTTGCCGCGCGAATCGAGCACTTCAAGTGCCTTAACTGAAATAATTGTTGTATCCATCTTTCTCCTCAATACTTTTTTGTAAAATTCCTAATCACATAAACAGCCAGAATCATCCGGCTCGTAGCCTTCGTCGATTTGTACAGCGTCCTGCCAGGTCTGCAGGCGCAGTTCAGCTTCATCCAAGTTTACAATTTGGTATTGTACCTCATGCGCGCTGCCCGGGTTTAATACTAGTCCGGCCCAACCGGCCTTGAAAATCGTCGTCCAATCCCCCGTAATCAAATCCGATTCCGTCGCAACGGCATAGACGCCATCATCGTAAAAGGTCAAAAACTTGAAGGGCGGTTGGGTTTCCACACCGTCTTCGGCAAAGCTTGTCAGCCGCCAGGTCTTCCACA
>JAAYKH010000058.1 GCA_012522475.1 Chloroflexota bacterium
CCCGGACATACGTTTTTTGCCCGCCGCCTGGACCTTATCCAAAACCAACAAGCCCGTGTGCGTACCCCAGGCCGGCAGATGATCAACCTCATAACGTTTTCCGGGCGTAGCTGCTTTTTCAGAAATGGCGTGTGCCTGAAAGACTTTGATTTGCGTTCCATTGAAAAAGCTGTATGCTCCAGGGCAGGGATTGTAGGCGCGGCTTTGTCGGGTTTAATATTCCGCTGATTGATTATAATCCAGTTGCGCTTCAGCCTTTATCAGCCTGGGTGCAACAGTCGCTTCAGCTTCGTTTTGGGCGCGCGGCTTAATGTCGCCTTCAAAATACTGGGGCAGGGTTTCAACTAAAAGTTCAGCGCCCATCTCAGCTAATTTATTGGACAGGTCACCAGCAGTAAAGTGCGGTGGGATTAACAGTGAACGCTGGGCGAGCATCGGCCCGGTATCCAGCCCCCGGTCCATTTTCATAATGGTAACACCGGTAATTTCATCATTTAAAATCGCAGCCTGAATTGGGGCAGCCCCGCGCCAGCGCGGAAGCAAGGACGCGTGCACATTGACACAACCAAAAATCGGGATGGAAAGGATTGCTTGTTTGAGGATTTGTCCGAAGGCTGCCACAACAATCAGGTCAGGGGAAAGGCTCCGAATATAATTGACCGCATCAGGTTCCCGCAGAGAAGCTGGTTGAAAGATGGACAGCCCCAAGTTTTGGGCAAAAACCTTCACATCTGAACACTTTAGTTTTCGCCCACGTCCGGCTTGACGGTCAGGTTGTGTTACCACACCCACCACATCCCAGGATCGAGCCAGTGCCCGCAAGGAGGGTATTGCAAAATCTGGCGAGCCCATAAATAAAATTCGTTGACCCATGTGCTCCATTTTAACCCATCTGAATAAATTGGTTGACTCATTTGGATGTTTCATTAAAGGATGTTATACTTAACCCTCAGTAAGGCAATTAAATCAAAGCATGCTCATTGATTACCGTTAGGAGGCATAGAATGACCGAAGAAAAAATTATTGACCCAAACATCACCAGTGACGACAAATTATGGGCTTTACTGGCCTACCTTTTCACACCACTCATCCCGATTGTTTTATTACTGCTCGAAGACAAGAAAAACCGCCCCTTCTTAAAAGCACATTATCCCCAAGCACTGGCTTTTGGTATTGTTGCCTGGGTGGTTTCGGGATTGTTAACGCCACTCGCGTTTGTTGGCTGTATTACCTGGGTGGTCGCAGCTGTGTTCCAGATCATTTGGGGCATTAAAGCCTATAATGGCGAATATGTCACCATCCCGTTCATCACAGATTTTGTCAAGAAACAGGGCTGGGCTTAATAAAATACCGTCCAAACAAACCAACCTGCTCCAATACATTTGGGCGGGTTGGTTTTTTATTTAGAAAGGCTCTTTCGGAAAAATATAGGCTCATAAACTGGCTGAGAAACAGAACATTTCTATTGACAGGTTATTTTCTTGAAAAGAATTTAGTGACGATCTTTAAGTCGTTTTTCAGCAGAAATCATCAAAAATAACAACCTCCTTTGGAATAAAATAATGATAATTGACAGTTTACACAGAAAAAGAAATACCAAGGAACGTAACTGATGAGAAAAATTACGGTCTATGGTACAACTTGGTGCGGTGACACCAAGCGAGCCTTACGAATTATGAATGAGCGCCAAATTGATTTTATCTGGATTGATATTGATCAAGATAAAGATGGTGAAGCTTTTGTAAAATCTACCAACCAAGGCAACCGCAGTGTTCCAACCATCGTTTTTCCCGACGGCGGTATCCTGGTTGAGCCATCAAACCCGAAATTAATTGAAAAATTAGATGCATTAGGTTTCTAATTTTCGCGCATATTAACCCCAAATTTTCAACGGTTACCCACCCTTATTAATTCAAAGGGTTGCTTATGCTTCCTCTGACCCTTGGAACAATCCCTTACCGATTAAGAAGATGGTCAGCCCAATAAGAAGGCCGCCAGCTGTTATGATGTAAACGTAACCAAGCCTCTGTCGCTTGCGACTGAAAGGCGTGTTTTCAAGGCGTGAACGTAAATTTCCCACAAATTGCTGATCCGGTTTTACCGGATGAAACCTGGATTTTAGTGTGCGCTCAAGCGCTAATAACTCTTGGTTGACGGATGGAGAAGCTTTCATTCTCAATTCATCCTTAAATTTTGTCCGGATAGGCCACTATACCAACGGTTTTAGGCCCGAGGTTTGCAGCTACAGAGATAGATAGTTCGGTAAAAATCGCCTCTGTGACATTGACAGTATTGACAACCAATTTGTGCAAAATTTCAGCAGTGGGTTGATCCTGTGAATGGACAACAGCCACCTTGATAGCTTCTTCACCAAATTGATCGTGAACCTTGGCAACAATCCGCTCTATAGACTTACTGCGAGTGCGCACCACTTCCGAAACACTTAATAATCCTTCTTTCAGCGTAACGATTGGCTTAATCTTTAAAATTGATGAGATTGCGGCTTGCAGTTTGCCAACTCTCCCAGAGCGATAAGCAAAATCCAAACTGTCAATCGTTAAAACAATCATCAATTTCTCTCTCATCACACGCAGCTTTTCAAGAATATGATCTAAGGTCTCGCCTGCCCCATCCCACAAACGGGCTTCCCGAGCCATCAAAGCCAATACCGCTGATCCGGCATAAGAATCAAATGGGATAACATTTATTCTATTTTTCAATTCCTCTGCAGCTTGCTGCACCATTTGAACAGTTGCTGACATCTTCCCGGAAACGTTAATCGAAAGCGCCGTATCCCCCTCATTACATTTTTTTTCAATTAAGGCTTTGATCATTGAGGGCGATGGTGCTGCGGTTTTAGGATGATTTATTTCATCGCTCACTAATTCGTAGAATTGATCTGGCTTTATATCCACCCCTTGGTAATAGGTTTTCTCACCAAATTGAATTGGAATGGGAATAATCTCATATTGATACTTTTCTTCCCAGCCTTCGGGCATGTCACCTGAACCATCAATGAATATTTTAAGCATTTTGGCCTTCCTCTTCTGAGCTCATTATCTCACGTAATTCCAGCAATGTACGGTGGTAAAGGCTTTTAATCGCGCCTTCGCTCTTTCGAAGGATTTTCCCGATCTCTGCATTAGATAGCTGATCTACAAATTTTAATATCAGCAATTCCTGGCGGATAGGCGCGAGCTTATGAATTATTGAGAGTAAATTTTCTATTTCCAGTATTTTAACCACTTGTGCTTCGGGTTGGTGATCAGATTGGATAAAAGCCTGAGCTGACACATCATCCAGTGCGATCTCCGGTTTTCTAGCCCGGTCTTGATAGTAATTTGCCACCAGGTTGTGAGCAATCCGATACAACCAGGCTGAAAATGGCAAACCCATGTGTCGATAACCCTTAATATTGCTCAATGCCTTAAAAAATACTTTTTCAGTAAGGTCTTCAGCATCCTTAACGCTGCTCGTGCGGAAATAAATATAATTATTAATTCGCTCGACATAACGCAAGTAGAGTTCACCGAAGGCAGCTGGATCCGTCTTTGCTGCATCAATCAGGGACATCTCGTCCTGTGGTGCTTTCACAGAACAACCCCTTGTTGTCTTAACATAAATAACAATGAATACCTCTAAAAGTCACAAGAAATGAGTAATTGCTTTGCCTGTATCCGATTATAACAAAGCCTGACAAGTTAATAGTATCTCATTTCTGAAAACCATCAATTATACACGCCTATGCTTATCCAACATCGAAAAATAAAAGCCAATCAACCTCAATATTTACTTATTGATCATGACAGAGCAAACTTCAAGCAATCATTCTCTAAACCCTCTCATCAACTGCTAACTTGCAGCCGTAAAGAACAAGCCAGTCCTAATAAAACTGCGCGAATCATCATGGCTCATCATCCCTGGTTAATAGAAACAACATTTCTTGACCAGTCCCAGGGGATCGATTAGAATAGGGATGACGATAAAGCAATGACCACATTTTAATACTTCCCCAAAAAAGGAGCTACTGTATGCACGATTTTCAACATCAAAAAAACCTGGAGCACATCGACCCAGGTCTTTTTGAATTAATCAAGCTCGAAGAAGAACGGCAAGTACGACGGCTGATTATGATCCCCAGCGAATCTTCAACACCTCTGGCGGTACGCGAATCATTGGGATCTGTCTTTACAAATATTTATGCTGAAGGTTACCCACCCCCAGAAACACAAAGATTCACAGAGGAAGAAATTCTAGATTATACCCACATGCTGGGCTCGTATCGTCGGAACAGTAACCCGCGTTTTTACAAAGGCGTAGAATATGTGGACGTCGTCGAGGCCTTAGCCAAGCGACGCTGTGCCGAAACTTTTGCTGCCAACGGCGTGGCCGCCGATGATCTGTATGTCAATGTGCAGCCATTGTCCGGTGCACCTGCCAACAATGCCGTGTATACGGCGTTTTTAAAACCTGGCGATACTATTCTTGGCATGAGCTTACTGCATGGCGGGCATCTCACCCATGGTTCTTCTGTCAATCGTTCGGGCATCCTGTATAATGCACAGCATTATTCTGTTAACCCAGAAACTGAACAGCTTGATTACGATGCGATCTTAGAAAAAGCACTCGATGTTAAGCCCAAGATCATCATTGCCGGTTATTCCAGTTACCCCTGGATGCCAGATTGGCAAAAATTCCGTGAGATTGCCGACGCTGTCGGGGCACTGCTTCTGACAGATGTCAGCCATATCGCTGGTTTAATCGCAGCTGGCGTTGTACCCTCACCGGTTGGGTTTGCCCATATCATTACTTTCACAACACATAAAAGTCTGTTGGGCCCAAGAGGCGCCTGTATTATCACGGAAAATCCGGGTTTTTCCAAGAAAATTGATAAGGGCATTTTCCCAGGAGAGCAAGGCGGACCTCATATCAATACAATTACGTCAATGGCGCTAACTTTCAAGCTGGCACAATCCGAATCTTTCAAAGCCTTGCAATCACAGGTCTTGAAAAACGCGGTTGCCTTCTCCGATCAACTTCAAAAACGCGGGTTGCGTGTCCCTTACCAGGGTACCAATACTCACTTGGTTTTGTTGGATTGTAAATCGATAAAAACTGAAAATGGAACCTATCTTTCTGGTGAAATGGGTGCTCGCATCCTTGATGTCGCTGGCATTGTCGCCAATTACAATACCATCCCTGGTGATCGTTCGACCTTCTCTGCAACGGGCATTCGTTTCGGCACACATTGGCTGACCCAACGCGGGCTAAAAGAGGCCGAACTAACACAAATCGCTGATATCATCAGCGACCTGTTCAACGCAACCACGCCCTATACCATGCCAGGACGCATACGACCTTTGCAATTAGCAAAAGTTGATTTCAGAATCCTGGAGGACGCAAAACAGCGGGTTGTCGCGCTTGCCGAACAAGCTGACCCCCTGCTTGATCTTCCTAAAAACTATGGTTATCCGCATTATTTCAGCAAAAATGATAACGTGGATGCTGAATGGGCAAATTTTGAGCTTTCCGGAGATCATGTCAGGTTATTCTTAAACTATGTTGTGGCCAGTGATATTGAAGGCCTGGCTGAAGGTGAAAGTCAGGCTACGCTGATTCACACCTCAGAAGGCGCTATCACAGGCGTTATCAAATGCGAAACCTCCGCTGCGTTTACCCTGTCCGTGCCCGGCAAACAGGCTGGATTAGTTAGCGCTTGGCTGCGTAACCTCTCTGATGGTTACATCAAATTCGATGATGATCTGACGTTGCAGGTTCCAGGACCGGTTCGCATCGCAGATAAACCCTCTGCCGCACCCAGTGCAGCGGCAAATGACCTGTCGGCAACGTTCAAACCATATTATATCGGGATGGACAATGACAGTTTAACGGGTGAGCCTTTACCAGAATTTACCTGGGAAGACCCACAGACAGACGATCTTCGCAAGACCCCCTTGCATAAAACCCATATTGAGATGGGCGCTAAAATGGTCCCCTTCGCCGGTTGGGAAATGCCGGTCTGGTACACCTCCGTTGTGGAAGAGCACAAAGCTGTGCGCCAAGCAGCCGGTTTATTTGATGTGACTCATATGGGTGTTTACCAGGCAGAAGGACCGGACGCAGGCATTTTCCTCGACAGTGTTTGCGGAAACGATATCAGCGGTTTGGCCATCGGTGAATCATGTTACACCCACTTTTTAGACCTGGATGCCAATGTTATTGATGATCTTTTAGTCTATCGGCGCGGGCCTGAGCGATTCCTGGTGGTGGTTAACGCCTCAAACGATGACAAAGATTGGGCCTGGCTAAACGCAGTGCGCCAGGGCGAAGTTATGGTCGATAGAGATAAGCCCTGGGCAGTTGCCTGTGGCAGGAACGTCATTCTGCGCAACCTACGCGATCCGCAAGCAGGTAAGGATATGCTGGTAGACATCGCACTGCAAGGGCCAAAATCCCTTGACATCTTGCTGGCCTTAGAATGCTCTCACGATGACCGCGAAGCCCTGATCGCATTGAGAAGGTCCCGACTTTGTGAAGTGACCCTGGATGATATTCCCGTTGTGGTCTCGCGGACAGGCTATACCGGCGAATCGATGGGCTTCGAGCTGTTTATCCACCCTGATCATACCGTTGAACTTTGGAAAAAACTGCTCACTGCAGGCGAGACATTCGGAATCAAGCCTTGCGGATTAGGCGCACGCGATTCTCTGCGCACTGAGGCCGGCTTGCCCCTGTATGGGCATGAAATGGGAGGAGAACTCAACCTTGGCACCAGTGAAGCAGGTTTTAGCTGGTTTGTTAAGCATCGAAAACCTTGGTTTATCGGCAAAAAAGCATTTTTAGAACGAGAGTCCAAACGAGAAGGTACCATTGTTCGCTTCAGATTTGATGAAAAACGAACACGCATGGCTCATCTGGGAGATCCTATCCTTGATGAACGCGGTAAGATGATTGGCATCGTCACAAGTTGCGCCATCGACACCGACGGCTCACTCACCGGGCAAGCCTACGTTTTAGACAAATATACCAAAGAAGAAACAACGCTTTTAATTTACCAGGGCACGCCAGCACTCAGCGGAAAAGCTTTAGATCAATTAAAAATTGGGGATCGAATTACCTTACCATCCCGTGCGACAGTCATTAGCCGTTTACCAAAAAGGAGTTGACAACTTATGCACACACTTTGGGACGATAGATTTGCACGACGGACAGACAGTATTGGCAGTTCTGCTATTCGGGAGCTATTAAAACTCACCTCGCTTCCCGACGTAATTTCCTTCGCAGGCGGCCTCCCGGCACCTGAAGTTTTTCCAATTGAGCGCTTCAAAGAGGCTGCAGAAGTCGTTCTCACAGAAATGGGGGATCTCGCCCTGCAATACGGCACAACTGAAGGCTATCAACCCCTGCGGGAGATGATCGCCAGTAATGCCGGCAAATATGGCATTCAAATATCAGCCGACAATGTGTTAATCACCACGGGATCTCAACAAGCTCTTGACTTGCTTGGCAAAATATTTATCAACCGTGGCGACCGAATTCTGGTCGAATCCCCCACCTACCTGGGCGCCTTGCAAGCGTGGAATGCTTATGGCGTGAAGTATATTACCATCCCCTTCGACGATGACGGTATGCGCACCGATCTTTTAGAAGCGCGTTTGCGCAGAGGGATTAAATTCATCTACGTGTTACCCAATTTTCAGAATCCTACGGGGGTTACCCTATCCCGCGAACGACGGGTGCAATTGGTCGAATTGGCAAACGCTTATGGTGTTCCTATCGTTGAGGATGACCCTTACGGCCAACTGCGGTATGAGGGCGAGCACATCCCACCTGTCGTCGTTTTAGATGATGAAATTCGGTCGAAAGAGGTGCCAATTTATAGCGGGAATGTCATCTATACCAGCACCTTTTCAAAAATCCTGGCGCCAGGTTTGCGCCTGGCCTGGGTCATTGCGCCTTCCGAGGTGATTAAAAAACTGGTTCAAGCGAAACAGGGGGCTGACCTTAATACCTCTACTTTGAATCAATTCCTGGCCTATGAAGTCGCCAACGGCCCCTGGATGGATACCCACATTCAGACCATTCGAGAAACCTATAAAGAACGTCGTGACGTGATGTTACAAGCACTTGAGACGTACATGCCTGAGGGCGTACAATGGACGCATCCTCAGGGTGGTTTGTTCTTGTGGGCGACCTTGCCTGAAAATATCAGCACGACCGAAATCTTCCCGGCAGCCGTTGAGAAAAAGGTGGCCTTTGTTCCTGGCACCTCTTTCTTTCCACTGGGCGGTGGGGAAAACACCATGCGTCTTAACTTCTCCTGTATGCGACCCGAGTTAATCATGGAAGGCATAAAGCGTTTAGCCGAGGTCATTAAACAATACCTTTAAGCAATTTTGAAAAAGCGTGTGGAAAACCCCCATACGCTTTTTTATTTAACGCATTAATAATCGGTCGGGCTATCATGCTGCCAGATTTTAAAGCTTGTCAATATCGAACCCCCAATAAACTCACGCAAAATTGAATTGTCAGGAATCAGGTTCTGGTCAATGGGTAAAAACCATTGTAAGAACTTCAACAACCGTTTAGCTTCAATGTATTCATGCGTACCAAAGGGCACCTGCCTGAGAAGGGGCTCAACCAATGGTTTTAAGGCCGAAAGCTCATAAGCCAACGCTGAATTGAACATAATATCTGCATTTTCCTGGTAGGGGAAAATGTGGTCTTTTTCACCCTGCCTGACCATTTCCCAATGGCTGATGGTTTGTTGAGCAGTGTAACCTCGATCGCGGGCATCGCGCAAAATTCGACGCAGGTGACGCGTGTCCGTGGTTGAAATACGGTTGTGCCGGTCAAGGTTTAATTGGGTCAAACAGGAAACATAAATTCTAAAGGTGTTCTCAGTTGGGAAACCCTCCAAAAGTAACGGGTTTAAGCCGTGGATACCTTCGAGGATGATCATCTGATCCGGCGCCAGTTGAACCTCATCTCCAGGTTCACTGACCCCTTTTTTAAAATTATAATGTCGGAGTTGAACCCGTTCACCAGCAATTAATCGAGATACATGGTCGTTCAGTAATGCTCGATTGACTGCATTGATGTGCTCAAAATCATACTCACCATCTTCATTGACTGGCGTGTCTTCACGGTTAACAAAATAGTTGTCCATTTCCAGAGCAAAGGGCGAGATACCCTCTGTTAGTAATTGAATCGTTAACCGTTTGGCAAAAGTGGTCTTTCCAGATGAACTGGGGCCCGCAATCAGGATCACCCGAATTTCATCGCTTCTTTTTCGAATATCGTTGGCGATGCGGGAAATTTGTTGCGTATGCAGCGCCTCGGATACCAGGATAACTTCACTGATGCGCCCTTCTTTGATGGCATCGTTCAATGCACCGACGCTTTGAATACCCAGGGTTTCTAACCACCCACCATATTCTCGAAAAGCCGTTAAAAGCTGTGGATAACTCGTCAACTGGGATAGATGGTTTGGTGCGTGCCGTCTCGGAAAACGAATCACAAACCCTAAATCTACCAGTTGAAGGTCAAAACAATTCAGGTAGCCAGTTGAAGGCACCATGTAACCGTGATGATAATCGCGCAGACCGTGCAATGAATACAAAACAAGGTCATCACCAAAACGATAATTCAATAACCGCAATTTATCATCCTGGCCTTGTTCAGCGAAGAAAGCCTTTGCCTCGGCAAGAGAAATCTTTTCTTTCAATAGGGGTGCGTTTTCACTGACCAATTCATGCATGCGCGCATCCAAAGCATCCAGGGATTCCTGTGTAAAAGGTTCTTGCTCGGGAACATGGCAATAATACGCCCCTGACGAGACAGAATGGTCAATCGTCAATGTCCACTCAGGGTAAAGCTCCATAAAGGCAACTTCCAACAAAAAGGTTAAGGAGCGCCTGTAGATCCTGGAGCCATCCGTATTGGCCATATCGACTGGCGTAACTTTAGCATCGATTGAAATCGGATAGGTCAACTCACGCAATTCGTGGTTTACAATGGCACCAACGATTAAAGGCTTATCAGGCTGCTGATATTTTTGCATGAATGCTTCGACTGGTGTATGCCGCGAGCCACTAATTACCGTGCCGTCGGGCAGGATAACCTCCACAGTATCTCGCAATTTTTCTTCAATTTTTATTTCTTCACTCATGAGACGAACCCTTTTTTATGACTGCCGTTACTAAATCATCATTGTTAGTCTTAAAAGCAGCTGCAATTTATGATCTTTATTTACATTATTCCATCCAGAAAGCCGAAAAAAGCTTCTTGCTTCGATTCTACTCGATAACCTAACGGTTTTCGCCAAATCATCAACCAGCTAATTTCCCATGTCTGAAAAATTCCCACGATCAAGTCAATAACATTGAGGCGATAAAAATAACGCATAGAGTTTGTTTTTAAATCCTCATGATATTTTTTCAAAAGTTATCGCGTCATATTTTACCTAACCTGATTTTCTGCTTGAAATAATCCTTGACCTTTGCCCCGTCCACAGATAGAATTCAAGGTCGCTGGTTGATGCCAGCGAAGCAACCCAATTTGATCACAGAGCGAAGGTAATCCGCCCCAGGCGGGTGAGAGGCGCTCGAAGGATGGAATAATGCCAGATACAATAACTCTTGAAGCACAAAAAAGAACGGTTATAGGCAAGCAGGTACGTGCCTTGCGCCGGCAAGGGAGCCTTCCTGCTGTAATTTATGGAAGGATTGGTAAAGAGCAGCTCGAACCAATCGCCATTCAGCTGGATCTCCACTATGCGACACAGATCATCAGGAATCTAACCGGGTCAAGCCTGGTGACGATCAACGTCGATGGTGAAAAATACCCCGCAATTTTACGAGAAATTCAAAGGGACATTATTTATGGAACCTTGCGACATGTAGATTTTTTGGCAGTCTCGCTGACCGAAAAATTACAGACGACGGTTTCTATCGAGCTCATCGGTCAGGCGCCGGCAGAGATCACCATGGCGGCCGTTGTTGTCACCGGTATCAGTGAACTGGAAATTGAGTGTCTTCCACAGGATTTACCAGAACGCATTGAAGTCGACGCCACGCTCTTGGTTGATATCGACAGCGCCATTTACGTTAAAGACCTTGACTTACCAGACAACATCGAAATCCTCACAGACCCCGAAGAGCTGATCGCCAGCGTCACCTATGTGGCCATGGAAGAAGAGGAAGAGGAAGAAGAGGCTGAACTTGCCGATCTGCTCGATGAAGGTATTGAGCCTGAAGTGATTGAAAAGGGCAAGAAAGAAGAAGAGACTGACAGCGAGTAAGGAAATTATTTCCCATTCGAACTTAACCCACAGAGATGCTTAATTAGGCTTCTCTGTGGTATTTAATCGCTAAAACGCCAGGTTCAATGCAGACAATAACGCCACGACCATTTCTGCACTTGCCCCCCACAACTGGTACCCCGCGTAGTTTTCAAAATAAATGACAGGTAATTCACGACCGGCAAAGTTGCGATAGCGGACATAGTGGTTTTCAGGTTCAATTAACCAGGTTATCGGAATGCTGAAAATACTGTGCACTTCATCACGTTCAAGTTCGAATGCATACGGCCAGGGAATCTGCCCCACATACGGACGCACCAGATAGCCTGTTAAAATTGGCAGGTCACCTAAATGTCCAAAGATATGCACATCTTCAGGTTTGACCCCAATTTCCTCATACGTTTCACGCAGAGCAGTATCATGCAGGTTATGGTCTTGTTTTTCTTTGCGTCCACCCGGAAAGGCCACCTGCCCCCGATGTTCTTCCAGGGTTTCAGCGCGTTTGGTCAACAAAAGATGCCATTCATTTTCATGAACAAACAAAGGTAGAAGCACCGCCGCGTGGCGCAGATGAGAGAGTTGCTCGCGAGTGTAGAGGTCTTCTTGTTTATGCCAACTATCAACCGCGTATGCGTTGAGGGCCTTTTGAATTTCATTTTTGGTCAGCATCAAACCCAATATCGCTTTCATTAACATGGAAAGCTCATACACTTCCCACGCACTAGTTTATTCTTCTTCCTGATCCCTGACTGAGCGCGCAAAAACCAGGTAACCTGTATGAGCTACCATGCGATCTGTTGGTCTCAACCGTTCCCAATCCGGTTTATAGAAGCGCAGTAAGATCTCACAAACCTCCACAAAAGCGAAGTTGTGCCAACGCAGTGCCTCCAAGGCTAAACCAACCTGATTGGTTGTCGGTAAAATCATGCCAACAAAACCGCCATACTTTAAGGACGATTTCACCTGGGCAATAAAGTCATAGGGGTTTGGCAGGTCAAGAAAGATGGCATCAACCTCACGTTCTTCAAATCCATCAGCCACGTCACCCAGTTTGAAGGTCACTCGCTCCAACAAGCCAACCCGATCCAGGTTGTTGCGGGCTAAGTTTTGCATCTCAGCGCGTCTTTCGTAGGACGTCACGCGTCCTTGCTCTCCAACCAGAAATGCAAAAGCAGTGGTCAGTGCCCCAGATCCGGTTCCAGCTTCCAACACATGGACCCCGGGCCCAATTCCCATCACCATCGCAATATAACCGATGTCTTTGGGATAAATAATCTGTGTGTTGCGCTTGGTGTTGGTAATCAGGTCCGCCAAACTGGGTTGCATCAGGAAAAAGGGGTTGCCGGTGTGACTTTCAAGCAAGGTGCCCCAGGGTTGGCCGATCAGGTCATCATGATTCAGCGTACCTCGGTGGGTTTGAAAAACCACGCCAGCTTTAAGCCGTAGAAAATGGCTTTTGTGTCGACGGCCTAAAAGTTGAACCAGATCACCATCACGGGCTACAAGATCATACTCGTGCAAAGTTAAAAAATTCTCCTAAACCAGACTTCAGGTTTCTTCAAATGCCTATGGTGCCAGTTTTTCTTTAAAGAAATCTGTTATGGCGTTATAGCAAACCACCTTGTTAACATATTTTTCAACGCCATGGCCTTCATCCTCAAATAAGAGCAAGTCAATATCTTTGCCAACCGCTTTTAAGTGCGCCACTAAATCCTCCGATTCCTCGGAAACCACTCTGGGATCGTTGCGTCCTTGGATAACCAGCATCGGTGCGGTAAGGTTTTCAATCCAGGTTTTAGGCGAGCGGTCCTTCAAGAACTCAAGATCAGCAGAGTCCTCAGGATCACCCAGCGCCAAGTGATAATAAGGTTTCCAGGTTGGCGGAATACGCTCAAGGAAAGTGAGCAGGTCATAAGGGCCAAACATATCCACCGCTGCTGCCCATAATTCAGGATGCCTGCCGGCCAGGGTTAATGTCATATAACCGCCATAAGAACGTCCAACAACGCCGGCGCGCGAGACATCCAGACGATCATCCTTGGGTAACAGCGCCACCATGGCATGGACATGGTCCAGCCGGTCGTTGCCGCCCCAATCCCGGTCAACATGCTTCGTATACGATAAGCCATACCCCGTGCTGCCGCGTACATTGGGGACAAAGACTGCAAACCCTTGCAAAGTCAGGAATTGAATCAATGGCATGGAGAACCAGGCAAAATCAGGCCGTTCCTGACCTTGTGGCCCGCCATGGATGTAAAAAATAACCGGACGTTTACCCGAAAAGCCCAGTTCCTGGGCCGGCAGGTATAACCGGGCAGATATTCGCAGGCCGTCAAAAGAAGTATAAGCGTAATCCTCACCGCGGGAAAGCAGGTTTTCAGGAATCCCCAGAATAACCTCATCGGTATGGCGAACAAGACGATCTCGATCTGCGCCTTCAATCGTGTAAATTTGCGTTGGCGAAATTGCTGTAGAGAATGAAATTGAAAAGGTGTCTTTTTCATAAGTGTATGTTATGGCTTCTAAAACCCCATCAGAGAGCAGCCCTTTCCCAACCAGGATATTGATCGCGCACATCACTTTTTCTTCCGGATCATACTCGGCTTCGTAGACCCAGCTGGCACCGTCAATGTTGAAGTTTAGCAAAAAACAGCCATTTTTTAATTTTTCCAGGCCGGCGAACTCGCCTTTCCCAGTATGTGCCAAACCACTGAACGCCACTGGCGTTATCTGCTCAGGGGCATTAAATTCAAGGTAACCCAAGCTGTAAGTATCTTGAAATAACGCATTACTAAATACCACACCCTGACCATCTTCAGTGAAAAACCCATCTCCAAACGCGACCAATGGAACCGCTTCGCCTTCATCGCGTTCGGCCAAGGGCTTGCCAGACAACAGGCGCAATTTCTGACCTCTTTCCCATAAATAGGCCACCGTGTCACCAGCCATATAGCTTTCAACCAAAACCATGCGTGAATAATCTTGATTGATCGCGCTCGGAGAAGCGCCAAAGGGGCTGGCGTAAATTTCCTCAACTTCGCCGTGTTCTAAATTGCACAGATAGGTGCGCACCATTCCCTCTTGGCGTGATTCTGCCAAGATGATACATAAATTTTTCTCTGAGTCTACTGCCCCCAAATGGCAACGCTGGTTTTCAAAGAAGTTGTTAAATGCCGGTTCAGGAAAGCCACCCGAAAGAGCAATTTCCATAGGCAGATAGTTTTCATCGCCGTCATGATCGATCATTACCAAGATTTTTTCCAGCGCCGGAAAAACTGCAAAAGATTCACCCCCAATCAACTGTGGATTCTGAAGGGCGATATTTGGCGGCAATAACGGAACCGGAACACTTCCGCCATGTTTCATCACATAGAGGCTATTGTGCCCACTCAAATTTGATAAGAAATAAATCTGACCGTCAACCAACTGCGGACGCAAAAACTGACGTGCTGAAAGTAAGGCTTCAATTCGATACATATCTCTAAACTCCTTTGATTTTATCGTTGCTCTTCAGGGATCAACCAATATCCCAGCCCCAGCAGTAACACAGAACCTAAAATACCAAAACCCAGATTTATTGAGCCAACTTTTAGGAAACGAATTGAAAGCAGATTGGCAATAAAATGACCGCTAAAAAAACCAACCAGGCTAAGACTAAGATACAACACCAACCGTAAGAGGTCACCGCCCCGCCACAAATGCAGAAGGCTTCCTAATAACAACGCCACAAAAAAAGAAAATACAATTCCGGGGAAAGTCATCTTAATGCTCCTTGAAAGCCCTTCGCCTGATGCTGGTCACCATGCGCGCTTGATTGTTCCTCCACCCAAACAGACCTCGCCCTGATATAAGACAGCGACCTGCCCAGAGGTGATTCCACGTAGTGGTTGATTAAATTCTAACCGAAATTCATGTTCTGACACACTTTTCACCGTCACAAGAGCAGGATTAGATCGATAACGGATCATCGCATGGCATTGTTCACCGTCGCTTGGTGGTATGCCAGAGATCCAATTTGCCCCAGTCGCCAATAGCTCCCTGTTCCCGGTCTCATCAGCAAAGCCAACAATTAATCGATTGCTCTCCGACTCTTTCCCAATTACATAATATGGTTCAGTTGAAGCAATTCTGATCCCCTTTCGCTGCCCAATGGTATAAAATGCCAAACCCTGATGTTCTCCGAGGACTTCACCGGAAAGATTAATAATTTTGCCCGGCGAGGCGGATTCAGGCGCGTACCTCTGTAGAAAACCGCGATAGTCTCCATCGGGTAAAAAGCATAAATCCTGGCTTTCTTCGTCGTTGGAAACAGGTAGATTTAATGATGCTGCAATTTTGCGTACTTCAGCTTTTGTCAGATCGCCCAACGGCAACAAACTCCGACAGAGCTGCTGCTGGTTGAGCATCGCCAGCACATAGGATTGGTCTTTCAAGCGGTCAACACCGCGGAGCAACTGGATCCTGGCATTGTTTGTTGGTTTTAAGCGGGCGTAATGGCCGGTGGCAAAATAATCAGCACCCTGGGCGAGTGCGTAATCTTGCAAGACACCCCATTTAACCTGTGGGTTGCAAAACAGGCATGGATTGGGGGTTTTCCCGTCTAAGTATTGTTGAATAAAATCGCGCACGATCACCTGGAAGAAGCGCTCCCGAACATCCAATGCAATAAAGGGAACACCAAGTGCTTCGGCGGCTGCTGCGGCCAGCACGGCTGGTTTGGGCTTCGGTGCATCGAAAGGCTTAGCATGAGGGTCACGCCAGGTCTCCATATAGATGCCTGTAACACGATAGCCTGCGTCCAGCAAACGCACGGCAGCAACAGCGCTATCCACACCGCCACTCAGGGCAACATACACCTGTTTTATTGCTTTCATCCCACCAATTCTACCTTATCCTCCCCCTGGGCTGCTATAATTGTTTGCAAGATTTACAATCAGTCATTAATAATAAGGACAGCCTGTGATTCCGTACACTGATACGCATTGTCATTTAGATTTTGATAGATTTGAAGAAGATCGAGCGCAGGTCCTCGACCGCGCCTGGAAAGCTGGATTGGTTTGGATCCTTAACCCGGGCATTGATCTGCACACCAACCAGGCGGCAATCGACCTTGCCAATGCGCATCCTGGAAAAATCAGCGCTGCAGTTGGTATCCACCCCAATTTTGGAAAACCCTGGCGTGCTGATATCCTGCCAACCTTGCGAGAACAGGCTCAACAAAAGGGTGTTGTCGCCATTGGAGAGATCGGGTTGGATTATTACCGTCAGCATACGCCCTTCAAGCAGCAGCGAAAAATGTTTGTTGACCAATTAACCCTTGCTGAAGAACTGGCCTTGCCCGTCGTCCTCCATAACCGCGACGCAGACCACGATCTGCTTTTAATACTCAAAGACTGGGTAAAGGGCTTACACCAATCATCGCACCCGCTTGCTAAACAACCAGGCGTTTTTCATAGCTTTAGTTCCGACCTCCCTACTGCGATGACAGCCCTGGAGATGAACTTCTTAATTGGTGTCAGCGGTCCGATAACTTTTAAGAACGCTACGGAGACAAAAGCCATCATCTGTAGTTTGCCGCTGGAAAGCCTGTTACTTGAAACTGACGCCCCTTATTTAACGCCTCATCCCCACCGCGGAAAAAGGAATGAACCAGCCTATATCCCTCTGATCGCAGAAGAGATAGCCCGCCTGCACGACACCACACCCCAATTGATCGCTGAAATTACCTATGCGAATTCCGTCCGACTGTTCAACCCCACTTCCCGCAAAGACGCATAAAAAAAGCCGCCCAATCAGGCGGCTGATTTATTTTCATGCCAGATTCAACGGTCAAGGTCAACATAATCTTTCAGGCTGTGGGTAATCGCGTAGGCAGCCGCTTCAGCGCGGTTTCTTACACCCAGCTTGGCGAGAATACTGCTAACATAATTCCGCACGGTGCCCTCCCCTAGGAATAAAACGTCTGCAATCTCGCGATTGGTTTTGCCTTCAGAAACGAGGGCTAAGACATGCCTTTCCTGCTGACTGAGGTTGGCAAAGGCTGCTGCTTCTTCTTCTTTGACCGCTCTTCGGACTTCTTGAAACACTCTCTGGGTAACTGCAGGGTCCAGCGGGGCTTCACCGCGATAGGCTGCCTCAATGGCCGAAATCAAACCTTCTGCACCGATCTGTTTGAGTACATAGCCACTGGCACCCGCGCGTATAGCTGAAAATAACATCTCATCTTCTGCGTAAGATGTCAACATGACCACCCGAACATCAGGCCAGCGTTGAGTGATTTCCTGGCAGGCTTCAATACCTGAAGCACCAGGCAAGCGAATATCCATCAAAACCACATCAGGTTGAAATTTCTCAACCATCCTCACCGCTTCTTTGGCTGTTCCAGCTTCAGCGACAACTTCAAATTTGTCGCTATGCTCCAACAAGGATTTTAATCCCAGTCGGACGACTTCGTGGTCGTCAACCAACAGGATTGCTTTCTTTTCCAAAACAAGCCTCCTTTTTAGGGGCTATCCGACCGCTTAAAATTAACAAAGCGATAACCCATCCCTCGCTCAGTTAGAATGTAAACCGGGTTGGCTGGGTCGATCTCAATTTTCTTGCGCAGATAATTGATATACAGCCGCACGTAATGGGGTTCATCACGATATTCGTAACCCCAAACCTTGGTCAAAATCTGATCATGGGTTAGCACCCAGCCGGCATTCTGCACCAGGTGATAAAGCAAACGATACTCCGTTGGGCGCAATTTAACCAATTCGCCATCAACCCACACTTCACGCCGGCCAAAATCAATCTTCAAACGATCATCAACCTCGATAAGACCCTGATCATCCCCTTCAGAAGAAGCTCCACGCCGTAAAACAGCTCGAACCCGGCTGACCAGTTCCCTGGGACTAAAAGGTTTGGTGATATAGTCGTCTGCCCCTAATTCCAGCCCTTTAACCTTGTCGTCTTCCTCACCTTTGGCTGTCAACATGATCACAGGCACCTGGTTGACCTCACGAATGGTACGCAGCACCTCAAAGCCGTCAATGTCTGGCATCATCACGTCCAGCAGGATAAGGTCTGGCAATGAATCGCGCATCCTTTCCAGCGCCTCAGTACCATTGTAAGCTTCAATAACTTCAAAACCATCCTGTTCAAGGTTCAAGCGAATAAAACCAACCATTCGACGTTCATCATCAACGACTAAAATTCTAAATTTTCGAGAAGATTTATCCGGCATAATTGCTCCTGTCGTTTTTTCATTATCCCTTATGCTAATCGCTCTACCAAAATCACACTTATGTTATCCGGGCCGCCGGCATCATTTGCCGCCTCAACCAAACCAATTGCGGCAACGTCAAGGTCTTTATCTTTATACATAATTCGATGGATGCTGTCATGATCAAGGACGCCCCACAACCCATCTGAGCAGATCAACAACCGCTCGCCAGTTTCCATGGTGAAAGCATCGATGTCGGGTTCGAAGGGATCGGTTTGTCCCAGAGCCCGGTAGAGAACATTTCGATAGGGATGTGAACCTGCTTCATCCTCAGAAATTTCCCCAAGATCAACCAGGCGTTTAACCAGTGAATGATCACGGGTTCGTAAAACAAGCGAACCATCCGTTCGAAGCAGGTACAACCGGCTATCTCCAACGTGAACAGAGTACAAATCATCACCGAGCGCCATAACAAAGGTCAGCGTCGTCCCTCCTCCAGGAACACGCTGAAGAACAAGTGCTTGCGCTTCTTCAACGGCTTTTTGCAGACATTCAATTAACTCGGTCGAAGTGAAGGTTTTACGCTCAAAGAGCGCCCTCTGATAGACATGGGTCAACAAATATTGATAAATACCTTGAGCTGCCAAATTGCTGGCTAATTCACCACTCTGATGCCCCCCCATTCCATCAGCAATCAGATAAAGACCAAAATTGGCGGGTGCATCCAGGCTGCCTAACCAGGTGTTCAAGGTGAACAATGTATCTTCGTTGTGCAGGCGTTCTTTCCCTGTGGATTGACAGTTTGCAACCCGATACTTTGTCCGAATCACCGGAACAACCTGGACTGCATCGGAAACAAGTCCAATTCCGTCAGCATCCCGGAGGGACATATCTTTGGTCTGATTTTTTGAAAAATGTCTCAATAAGCGCCGCACGAATTGCACTCCCAAGGTTATGGGTTGACCTTCAAGTTAATTCTACCGGATTAATACCCCCACAAGCAATAAAGTCGATAAAAGCTTCAATAAAAGCCGAGGTGCTCGCAAGAAAATCTAATCGGCCTCTTCTTTGATCGGCGTCAGAAAATCTGCAGCAGACCAACCATTTCGATTCCGATCATAAGGCGCTTCAACATGCCACCACGTATACCCATCGGCTACAACGGGCCCGTCAATAACGAGAAACATTTCTGAATCCATCGCTGAAAAGATAACCTCGCTTCCCAAGCCAGGCTCTTTGCGTATTCTCAAACCTGCGCCACCTGTTCCGGTAACCTGAACATAAATGCCAACTCCAACGACGCCCTCCGGTAAAAAAAAGATGGAGGTTGGCGTGGGCGTGGGCGTTCGTGTTGGATTTACCACTTTTGGCGTTAATGTAGGCGCAGGAATCAAGGTTACCTCAGGCAGACTGCCCGTTTGGGGCGCTGGGCTCCTGCCAAAGAACAGGATAACAACAGAGATCAAAACCAAACCAACCAAAAGAATACTCGCCGTTGCCAGGGTAAAGGGATTAAAAATCGAAGTTATGTTCTGATGTTTTGTTGGTTCCGGTTTCATTTGCGTTGTTTTGTTTTTTGCTGTAATTAGAATATTGTTATTATAGCTTGTCCGTAAAGAATGCGACAAACCTTACCATAGTGATTATATATCACTCATGTTGAAAAACTTCCGGTCAAATACTGTATACACAGCCCTTTATTAAAAATTTTGACCAATTTAATAGCTATGATATAATTTTCTGAGTAAAATGAAATTGTTATGGAAGAATTAACCTTACTGAGCGGTCGTTATAAGCTACTCCAACCCATTGGATCAGGGGGGACGGCTGTTGTCTATAAAGCTTTAGATGAAATGCTTGAGCGAATTGTTTCGCTCAAGATCTTGCGCGAGGATTACTCCGACGATAGCGGTTTCCTTGAGCGTTTCAGACAGGAAGCAAAAGCCGCTGCAAACCTCTCTCATCCCAATATCGTCACCGTTTACGATTTTGGTTTCGATGAAGATCAGGTTTTCATCGTTTTTGAGTTTGTGGATGGAAGGGATTTGAAATCGCTTATCCGGCAGCAAGGCCGCTTCAGCATCGAAGAATCACTCGGGTTGCTCATCCAAGCCTGTGCTGGCGTGGGCTATGCCCACCGGGCAGGCCTGGTGCACTGTGATATCAAACCGCACAATATGCTGGTTTCAAAAGATTTTCGCCTTAAAGTCACGGACTTTGGTATTGCCCGCGCCCTGGCAACCATTCACCCCGAAGAACAAAGCGATGTGGTGTGGGGATCGCCCCATTATTTTTCGCCAGAGCAAGCTGCGGGAGGCGCACCCTCCCCTGCTTCAGATGTTTATTCACTGGGTGTCATTCTATATGAAATGCTCACCGAACGTCTTCCATTTGAAGCCAGCAATGCTACTGAACTGGCCCGCATGCACCGCGTGGAAACACCGTTGCCACCCAGAAGGCTGAATCCAGCCATTCCTGAAACTTTGGAAGAGATCACTCTAAAGGTGCTTTCAAAAGAGCCCGCATCTCGTTATCGTACCGCTGATCAGCTCGGCCGGGTGTTGATGTCCTTTGGCAACCTGAACCTCGAAAAAACCGGTCAGATCATTCTTCCACCTGTAAAAAGGCCCCAAAAAGCACCTGTTCAAAGCCGCGCACCAGCGGTTATCCCCTTTCGAGAACAACATAAAGATACTCAGCCGGTGGACAAAACCTGGTTATACAACGAAGAAGAGCAAGAAATGCCAGAAAGCCCTTCGATCGATTGGCTTACCTGGTTATTGGGACTGCTTGCTTTCACCGCTGTGTTTGGTCTAATTCCTTTCTGGCTCTATGTTTACTTATTTATCAACCCATAATCAAAATACAAAGGTAAGGTTATCTAATGTCATCTATCATCGCTCCCTCAATTTTGTCAGCAGACATGCGCTACTTCGAAGATCAGATCAATCAGGCAATTGACGCCGGCGCTGATTGGATTCACGTTGATGTCATGGATGGGAGTTTTGTCCCCAATATCACCTATGGCCCCAACATTGTTCAGACTGTGCGGAAAATCACCCATCTGCCCATTGATGTACACCTGATGATTGAAAAGCCCGAACGTCATATACAGACTTTTATCGAGGCAGGGGCCAACACAATCACCGTCCACTATGAAACCTGCCCACACATCCAACGCACGCTGACGAGTATTCGGGAAATGGGGGCAACACCATCGGTTGTGATCAACCCCGGCACACCCGTAAGCATGCTGCAAGAGTTAGTACACGACTTTGAAATGGTTTTGCTCATGACCGTTAACCCCGGTTTTGGCGGTCAGGCTTTCATTTCAGGTGCGGTCGACAAAATTCGACGGATGAAATCGCTGCTTGATGAATCAGGTTCAAAAGCCATGATTCAGGTGGATGGCGGCATTGACAGCACGACAATTAACGCTTGTTATCAGGCTGGCGCAAGGAATTTTGTTGCTGGTTCAGCAATTTTTAATCACAAAGATGGTATTGCTGCCGGCGTACAGGCCTTGCGTGACGCCCTGGAATAAAGGCGCTATTTAACGCAAAAATCGCAGCCGGATCGCCGCGACTTATGCTCTACAGAATTGTTAAGCCTATTTAGAGGATTTGACCAAGGTGCGAATGCAGCGAGTGCACAATGTCTTGCGAACCATTCGTCCGTTCTCGTAGACAGAGACTTTTTGAAGGTTCGGCTTGAATTGTCGTTTGGTCGCTCTCATGGAGTGGCTTCGATTATGGCCAAAGGCCGTCTTTTTACCACATTTTTCACAGGTTGCCATGATGCCGTCCTTTCACAACTTTAAGATATAATGACCAGGTTTGGTTATTGATCAACCAAACAGCGTGTAATCTTACCATATTCTATTAAAAGCGACAAGCCAATTAGGTGACAAGTATGAAAGAAACAGAAAACATTCATAACAAACTGGGAAGCATCCTGATCCGAAGAGAAGCCATTGCCTCAATTGCAAGGCAATCAACCCTGCAATCTTACGGGGTGGTCGGTTTAGCACCCAAAAACCTGATTGAAAATCTTTGTCAGGTTTTTAAAAAGGACGCCAAATACGGCATTGATGTAACCTATGACCACGAGGGGCTGTTAATTGATCTATACATCGTAGTGGAATACGGTTTGCGCATCAAAACAATCACAAACAGTATTGCCAACAGTGTTAAATACAATGTTGAAAAAACCATCGGCCTTCCCGTGCGTCGCATCAATGTACACGTACGCGGTTTGAGAATAAGCAACATGGATTAATCAGCCATTATCTTAAAGTGGTCTTGAAATTATTTGATTTATTATCTCCTGGAGAATTATGAGTGCTGCGGAATTAAAAAAATTGAGTGCTGCCGATCGCCGTAAATTGGTGTCAGTTCCAATTGATGGTCAGGGCTTGAAAACATTGCTGGAAGCTGGCATGGTCTGGCTGAAAACGAATCAGCAGATCGTCAATAATTTAAATGTGTTTCCAGTCCCGGATGGTGACACTGGTACGAATATGGTTCTTACCATGCAAGCAGCGTTTGATGAGGTTGAACATAGTGGTGTCGACAACGTTGGGCAACTTGCTCATGCTGTCGCACGCGGTGCTCTGATGGGTGCTCGTGGAAACTCTGGCGTGATCCTGTCTCAAATCTGGCGCGGCTTTGCTCGGGCGCTGGATGATACGCCCACGATGGACGTTGAAAACCTCTCCCAAGCCCTAACCGAAGCCAAAGAGACCGCTTACAAAGGCGTTGTACGCCCGGTTGAAGGCACTATTTTAACGGTCATGAAGGACATTGCCGCCCAAGCTGAGGTTTCTGTCCAGCGAACGACCAGCTTTACAGAGGTTCTGTCAGATATTGTTCATGCAGCAGCAGCCTCCCTTGAACGAACACCTGAGCTTCTGCCAATTTTAAAACAAGCCGGGGTTGTTGATTCAGGAGGGAAAGGGCTCCTATGCATCTTTGAAGGGATGTGGCGTTTTATCAATGGGGACGCGCTTGATAAACCAGTTACCGAGGTCATGCCTTTATCCGACATGAATTTAGACAACGCCTTAGAGACCATTGAACCAGGCCAGGATTACGAGGTCATCATCGATTTCGCCCCAAAATCCAGTTTTAATTTAGAGGATTATTACGACGAACTCTCAAAAATCGGCACGTCGATCCAGGTGGGCGAGGGTGAAGGGATTTATAGAATGCACATTCATGTGCCGGAAGATAATCGATACCAGCCTATCGAACATACGATGACGCTCGGTACAGTCAAAAAGGTGATGATTGAAAATCTAATGGCGCAAATGGAGGATAAAAGCAACTCCAAGACTCCGAAATTAAAATTAACCAAAGTGCAGCCAGAAGAAACTGCCGTCGTTGCTGTTTCACCAGGGCCCGGTATCAGCCGTATATTTGCCAGTTTGGGTGTAGCTGCCATTGTCCAGGGCGGGCAGACTATGAACCCCAGTATCAAAGAACTCCTGGCTTCTTTTGAGAACTTGCCCACAGACAAAGTGGTGATTTTACCCAATAACAAAAATATCATCCTGGCTGCCAAAGAAGCTGCCTCGATGACAGTTAAGAATGTGGCCGTGATTCCTACCATCAGTGTTCCCCAGGGTCTTTCGGCGATGTTCAGATTAATCCCAGATGCTGATTTTAACGAAAACGTTGAGGGGATGGAAGAAGCCATTCACGATGTGGAAACCGGTGAAATAACAACTGCTACTCGCAGCGTAGAGGTTGATGGTGTGCAGGTTGAAAAGGGCCAGGTCATCGCACTGCACAATGGGCGCTTAGTTTCTTCAACCAGCACCATCGAAGAGGCTTGTGAGGCCTTTTTAATTGCTGCAAAATCCCATCAATATGAGCGCATCACCCTGTTCTATGGTGAGGATATCAAGCAGCAACGAGCCAATGAACTGGCAGACAAAATCCGGCGTTTATATCCGGAC
>JAAYKH010000085.1 GCA_012522475.1 Chloroflexota bacterium
GGATTATATAGGTTCCATCCTTATCTTTGTGGCATCTTCTAACCAAAGGGACAATGGATCATCTGCACTTATTTAAAATCTTCTCTTGCCGTGGATCCAGATATCTTGCTGAACGCATTTCCACCCATCTGGGTCTGCCCTTGGGATTATTAACTGTAAACACATTCAGCGACGGGGAATTTCAACCGGCTTTTGATGAGAGCGTAAGAGGCGCAACCATTTTCATCATCCAATCTACATTTCCTCCCGTTGACAACCTGTTTGAGTTATTACTTACCATAGACGCCGCCAAAAGGGCTTCTGCCTATAAAGTAATGGCTGTAATACCTTATTTTGGCTGGGCCCGTCAAGACCGAAAAGACAGGCCACGCGTTTCTATAGGCGCAAAAATGGTAGCCAACCTGTTGCATGCTGTAGGATGTGACCGCGTGATGACCATGGACTTACATGCAGACCAGATACAAGGTTTTTTTGATTTTCCAGTAGATCACGTGTATTCCAGTTCTGTATTTGTACCTTATATCAAGAGCCTGAATCTGGAAAATTTATCGGTAGCTGCTCCCGATATGGGAGGAGCAAAAAGAGCCAACGCGTATGCTAGAAAATTGGAGTGTCCTTTGATTATTTGCCACAAATCCAGAGAAAAAGCAAACGTGGTGGGCAGCATGACAGCCATTGGAGAAGTTAAAGATAGGAACATAATCATCCTGGACGATATGATAGACACCGCGGGAACCATGGTGAAAGCCGCAGAGATGATGATAGATAAGGGAGCACGCAGCGTGCGTGCCATTGCCACACACCCTGTATTGTCCGGACTGGCTTACAACACCCTTGCCAATTCACCTTTGGAAGAAGTGATTGTGACAGATACCATTCCTCTTTGCGACGACCCCAACGTAGATAAAAGCAAGATCAAGGTGTTATCTATAGCACAGGAATTTGCAGACATCATTGAAAAAGTGTACAACTTCCAATCCATCAGCAGTAAATTTACTTTGTAATGAAATCAGCCGGCCAATTGTACGACGTACTTATAGAAGGAATCAGCCGGTTTTTTAAAGAAGCCGGGAAGAAAAAAGCCGTTCTGGGGCTTTCCGGTGGCCTGGATTCTGCTGTAGTTGCCTGCCTTGCGCAGGATGCCCTTGGGAAAAATAACGTACACAGCCTGCTTATGCCCGGTCCATACTCTACCATACACTCCATTACAGACGCACTAAAGTCGTGTTCTTTGAACGAATTAAGCCACCATATTGTGCCCATAGATGCTATTTATCACAAAGCGTTACGGGAATTGTCATCGGTCATGGAACACACAAACTTTGATGTAACAGAAGAGAACGTTCAGGCTCGATTACGGGCAGTTTTTTTGATGGCCTATGCCAATAAACACAATACGCTTTTGCTTTGTACAAGTAATAAAAGCGAACTGGCCATGGGATACGGGACGTTGTACGGAGACTTGGCAGGAGCCTTGATGGTATTGGGAGATGTGTATAAA
>JAAYKH010000012.1 GCA_012522475.1 Chloroflexota bacterium
CCAATTCAATTTTTTCGATTTCGTGCACCAGGGCCTGCTTGTCGCTTTCCAACAACTTCATCATGTCAAACACTCTCTCGGAAAAACCAGCCAGTGCATAGACGTTTTTCTCTGGGAATTGCAGCGTTCCGTACCCTTGCAGGTCAAATGAAAAGACAACCGGGTTTGCCCCGGTGCGCTCCCGGTATTCACTGAAAGCGTTTGTTGGGGCTTCATAACCGATCCACCCTTGCATATCGGAAAAGATGATGATCCGATCATAAGCCTTATCGGCGGTTTCAAATATGGCATGGAAGTTTGTGCCGCCAATTTCAGCCATTGAAATAATTCTTTTCGCGATTGTGGCCGTACTGTCCGCAGGGTTCAATGTTGTGTATTCCGCTTCATTAGAAAACGACATAAAATCGGCATCATTCGTCTTGTATATCGCCGAAGCGGACAAAGCGCCAATTTCAATCGGCCGCCCCATCATCGATCTTGATGTGTCCAGTACAACCAAATGCTTGCCGTCCAGCCTGGGTACATTCGCCAATGATAGATCAATTGCCTGGGCCAGGGCCAGCAACGTCTGTCTGATTCCATCACCGCTTAACTTTTCAAGTTCCGAAGTTGCCGTCAAGAAGCGGAAAGGCAAAACTAGTGATTCTTCAATCAAATCTTTATCAGTCAGTAAGTCCAAAGCCTCTGGCAAAATTTCAGGGGCTTGTTCAATAATATTTCTTAAATTTCTCAATAAAGCAAGGTAGCCGATTTTGCGCTCCGCAATCAACCTTTTCCAAACGTCGGCTTTTAATGCCGCTTTTTCTTCGTCGGAAGAAGCCTTTTGCCCAGCCCTTGTTAATTCAGATTCCCACGTATCTGTAGATTTCAAAGAACCCTGCATCAGCTTGTCGATAGCTTCGGTACTCCTGGGGTGGCAGAGGTTAACCACATCAACCAGCTTTATTTTCCTGCCTTCGCCGCGATATTTGGCCAGGGAATACTTGTCAAACCGCGTCAAAGCTCTCGCAAACCCATCTCTGATCGGGTTGGTTAATTTTTTCTCGGTTTGGAAATAATAGCTCAAAATTTCCATCATATCATCGGGCCGAAAAACGATCTTGTCAAAAAAATCCCTTGTCCAGGTCAGTCCCCGGGCTCGCTTGGCTAATTCCCCCGCCACAACATGGGTCACAGACCGCATACCAAACTTCGTCCGGGCGTAAATCGCAGCCTTACCAACAAATTTGAGATCATCAATTTCATCAATGAGCTCAGATATTCGAATAATCCCATCCGATTCCGACCTGTAAAATTGGTCGGCAACAAACGATGTCAGCAGAATCGAAACAAATTCCAGTTTGGCAGTCTCTTTGAAAGCCTGTCCATCAGCAAGGTTTTCTGTCTTAATGGTTTTCTTTTCGTTAAATTTCATCTCAGCTACTTTTTCCCTGTCACTCGCGTTTATTTCCCTCTAATACAACAAAAAATGAGGAGAAAATTGAAGGCGGTGTTTTCACTCATCCCGAAGGAGACGAAGTAACCGTCTTCTTGCTACCTCAACATTTATTGTACCATATCCAAGTAGATGTTATCAAAGCATCACTTAGGGGCAACGCTTTAAAAGTTACGAAAAACGGGATTTTACCAGGATAACACTTGCAGCGGCCAGTAAGCTCAAACCACCTGCAGCGCCAACAATAATGAATATCCAACGAAGTCTTTGAATCGGAAGCTCTTCTTCACCAACTTCGGTGCCGGTGGCCGGAGTATCAACATCAAAACCAGGCGTGATTGATGGCAATATTGGGGTTGGGGTTTCTTGTGCCGGGTACCCATCGATTGGCGGGGCCCCATCCCAATCAGCGGGTTGTTCGGTTCCCATCTCTGGGTAGCCCCAATCGTACTCGTGGTCAATATCATTGCCAGGATAATAATAATTGTCTTCGAATGAAAAGTCATCCCCCGGCGTCAAACGGTAAGTGCGCACCGGGGTGGGCCAACCATAGGGCGTTGCCGTATTGGGTTGATAAAAGGGCGGGCGCGGCGTTGCATAATAGTAATATGGTGTTGGCGAGCGATAATAAAAAAGTGTGCGCGTCACGGTGGGGGTTGGCGTACGTGTTGGGGTATTTGTGGGCGTCCAGGTCATCGTCATGGTCGGAGTTGGCGTTACCGCCTGGATGCTCACAGGGCCATGCGTTCCGATGGGGTTGCCTTCTTTATCAATGACCTCAATTTTATAATAATATTGTTCCCCAAAGACGATGGAGCTATCGGCATACTGGTAAATACCACCGATATGAGCGTCACCAAGCGCATCAATCTGGCTGGAAATACGCGCATAAGGCCCGCTGCTCGATTCTGCCCTGAGTACATAAAAACCGTTAACATTAACTTCCCTGCTGGTGACCCATTTTAAATTGACTTTACTGCCATCAAATTGGGCAGTGAATTGGGTTAGTGTAATGCCATCAATCAGGGGTAGACCAATCACAAAAGGCGTGAAATTTAAATCGCTGGAAATACTCGGCCGGCCCGTATTATCAATCACCACGCGGATTTCTTTGTTCGCAAGGTGACAGGTGGTTTCCTGGCCGGATACGCCACCCGCGCCTGGCCCTTGTGGGGGTTGCCCGGTGCGGTTCCAGCCATCCGTAGCCAAAGCGGCCGGGTCGTACCAGAGGAGGGGGTATTGAGCGCTGTCAGTACCACCACAATAGTCACCGGATTCAATTTGGCTGACACAACTGCTGTTAAGGTTATACTTCAGCGCCAGTTGAAGGTCGTTTGCTATAGCGTCATCTGCCAGAAAAATATCATAAAAATTAGAGCAGGCTTGAATGTTATCACTTCCACTCTGATAAAAGGGGATATTAATTGCCGCCCCCTGTCCATGGTTGACAATGATCAGGTCATAATCATCGCCTGAGAGGCGACGAGCGCCCACCTTTCCATCAAACGCATAGGACATGGTTGAGGAAACGGTCATACGCTGGGCTTCAACGCCAGGTTCTCCTGTCGCCAGCCGAATAAGCGTACCCAGTTGTTTATCATTGGAAACGATACAATTTTTTGCGCTGCTTGCAGCAGATAAACCCGTGCCCCAATAGTTGTGGTTGGCGGTTCCTTTGTCATTGCAATTAGCCTGATACCCCGTCGTATTGTTTGTGATGTTATTAGCATAGATGTTGACCATCCCATCATCATCACCGTCAGCGCGCAATACGGCATAAGCTGCATGGTTAACAATATGGTTGAAGGCTACATCCACATCACCCTTATTGTCCTGGATAAGTACGGCATGGCCGCCAAAGGTAAGGGTGTTGTGTTTAATGACCACAGGTTCAGCGCTGTCAATCTCGATCAAGTGGCGTGAAGGGCTGCTGCAATTCCCGTCATTAATGCTCAGCTTTTCAATGCTCCCTCCCGCGACGAGTTTCAGCATTGGCTCAGTGCAGTCATTGCCAATATAGGTGATGAGCGCATTGTCCTGCCCCTTTACATGAACTTTCTTATCGATCAACACTGCATGGTCTTTGATGTCATAATCCTTCAGCACGCGAATCTCTGCATCGCTATTGACAGCAAGTACCGCGTCTCTTAACCCGGTACCAAGACCATCTTCAAGGTCATCACCGGAATTGACGTAACAGGGCGTGTAACTACCACAATCTGCTGGGGTCTTTGCTACATACACAATCTCGGCCGGTTCTGCAAGTTCGATTGAATGGCGGTAGTTCGCAATCTGCGCCCAGATGCCGTTGTCAGATGCACGTTCAAAGACCTCCACCCGCACATATCCATCAAGTTTTGCTTTCGGAGCGATGTGAAGGGTAAATTCCAACGCATCGTTAACGCCAGTGTTCAATTGTGCATACGCGCCAACAAGCCATGCTTCGCCAGGCTCCAGGTTGCTGGCGCTATTACAAATGCTATTCGTTTGCCCAACGGTATAGGGATCGCCGGAGTTTAATCCAGTTGTTGAAATCCACCCAGTATCAAAGTCCGCCCAGGGGACGCCCCCACCCTGCTGCCCATTGGCGGGCGCATAAACACAAACCTGGACGTTTGGCTTCGGGTTCTGGGTTGAAACTGAAAACTGAACTGTGAAGTTCAAGCGCTGACCGGGTGCACAGCCGCCTTGCGGGCATTGCGCAGGTGCAATAAGGCTCAAACCCTCATCTGCTGCCTGAACAAAGCTCGCTGATCCAACGAACAGGATGGCAAGTAATAGGATGATGTACGCGTTCGAGCGGGTATTCTTTGGCATGGAAAAAGGCTCTCTCTTAAACCTGGTTTTATTATACCATTTGATGATTAGTAAATCGGTTAGCCTCTCCTGCCAAACAATTGTTTGCTCGAAGTTAATTAGTCCCAAAGCGGTCGTTGACGTGATTAAGCATTACGGATCGAGTATGATCATTAATCAATGACGACTTCATGGCACAAGTGATCTGAAATGTAAAATGATTGCTAGAACTATTTTTAATGCGCTCAAGCCATTCAAATTAATCAGCTTGATGATGACATACCTGATGGGTGCCGGGTTGGTTAAATACTTTCGGGGGTTTTCAGGCTGGTCAGTATTAATCCAGGGCGGGTTCTTCCTTTTATTTTTTGTCGTCAGCCTCGAACTTTTGTGCCTGTTGCACAGTTTGCAGGAACCAAAGCGCTGGCTCAAAGCAATGGGCCTGGAAGAAGTGAGGTTAACCCGCGTTGTGATTGCAACGCTGAGCGCAACTTTGTTAACTGTTGCCACAAGCATTTTGATCAGTTGGATGAAGGTAACTATTCTTTGGCATGGTTTGGTTTTCTTATTATTCGTCTTATTCGCTGTCGGCACGCTTTATTATTTGGCCCAGACAAATAAGTATTTAAAGCCTTACGCTTTATTGATTGAGGTTGTTCTATTTGTGGTGATTCCGCCCCTGCTGGCGTATTTTCTATATTCTGACGATTTACACCCGTTTTTAACCCTGGTCGTCATTAGCTTGACGCCCGCTTACCTGGCGAACCGCCTTCTACATTTATTAGAAAGCTTTGGTCATGATCAAAAATATGAGGTTGACACAATTGTCATCCGCATGGGCTGGGAAAAAGCCTTGTTTTTCCATAACGCCCTGATTTTATTGACCTATTTCCTCATGGCGTTAATTTCTGTCCTGGGAGCGTACTGGTTGATCATCTGGCCTGTCTTTTTAACCCTCCCACTGGGTTTGCTGGAAATTTGGTTAATGGAACGCTTGCGTCGCGGATTGAAACCGCTCTGGTGGGCGATGCGTGTTGCATCAGCCTGTGTGTTTTTACTCCCTATTTATTTTATTGGTTTCTCCTTGTGGGTTCATTAATGCCTCAAAAAAAGGTATAAAACAAAGTGCATGAACGAAAAAATAATCTTAACAGAAAAACACAAGGAGTATAACAATGATACGATCAGCTGGTGAAAAAGCCCCTGAATTTGAACTCATGGACAGTGAAGGGAAAGCACATAAATTATCCGATTATCAAGGACAAACCATCGTGCTTTATTTCTACCCGCGCGATAACACGCCAGGATGCACGAAAGAAGCCTGTTCCTTCAGAGATGCGTACGCCGATTTTCGAGAAGCTGGCGTTGAGGTAATTGGCATCAGCCCGGACAGTGAACAATCGCATGCGAAATTTATTGCCAAACACGAACTCCCCTTCGTTTTACTCTCCGACCCCGATAAAACTGTATGTAAAGCCTTTGGCGTGTGGGGCCCTAAAAAGATGGCAGGACGAGAATACGAGGGTGTTTATCGGACCACCTTCGTCATTGGGCCGAACGGTGTGATTAAGAAAGTCTTTGAAAATGTAAAACCTGCCGATCACAGCCAGGAGGTACTGGCTGCCGTCAGGGCTTGATCAGATCGACTTGCAATCTCTGTTTCAGTTCAGAACAGTTTTCTCGCTTAGCATACAAACACATCCTGAGCGATAAAACGATCAAAATGCTGTCTGAAAAAAGCAGCAGATATTCTCATATAAAAAAGCGCCTCTTTTCAGCATGGCGCTTTTTTTAATTAAAGTGAAAAGTTTTACTTTAGAAACGTGAAAACAGTGCGGTTAAAAAATCACATTAAGCGTAAGACCACATTGCCTTCTGACCATAATTCTTCCAGACGATAATAATCGCGTTGCTGTGGGGAAAACAAATGAACTACAACATCGCCATAATCAAGCGCAATCCAACCTGTGTCAGAACGACCCTGTGGTTGGGCAGTTTTATGAAATTGAGTCTTCACCTGCCGCACCAGCCCACTGGAAAGGCTTTGCAGCATACGGCTGCTGGAACCGCTAACGATCACGAAATAATCTGTAAATGATGCTACTTCTTTGATGTCCAAAACGAGAATATCTTCCCCCTTTTTACTCTCGAGAAAGTTTGCAATTTCTCTTGCCAAAACTATTGCTTCCAGATGTCACCTCTCTTTATTAAAATTGTTTTCTTAATAAATTATACTTGGATTCAGCAGTACAGAAAACAGGTTCGTGTAAATTGGGCCCGTCGGCATTAATACGCTTTGGAAAAGGTGTACCCGGTCGACCTGGATCAAGCCCAGGCTATCAACCTTGAACTGGGACAGGGTCTGCCCGATTGCCTTTACCGCTGACGAGTCAACATTTCTACGCACCCTGCCGATCGTCAGATGCGGTGAAAAGGTGCGTCCTTCCCGTGGAATCCCCAACCCGGACAGGTTTTGATCAAGCGATTTGTGCATTTCAACCAGGGGCTCGCCCCCGGTGATTCCCAACCAAATCACCCGCGGGTTGTTCTGATTGGGAAACATCCCCATACTACCGACACCCAAATTAAAGGGCGCTTGACCTGCAAGAGACTGAGCCATTATTGTTTCAATGTTCTTGATCCGACCTTCCGGCATATCACCAATGAACTTGATGGTTAAATGAAGGTGTTCTGAGTTGACCCATTTAATATCCGTGGGCGAGGTTTTCGTTTTAAAGAAGCTTGTAATCGCCTCAACCCTCAAGCACACATCCTGGGGAATCTCAACGGCAATAAAAATTCGCATATTTCATACAGCCTGTGTTGCAATCAACTCATCTGCTTATAGGTTACCATAAACTCTTATTTTAAAAGTAGCGATCGGGTTTCCCTTCTCGAGAACTTAACATTTTCTATCTACCTATTGCCATGAAAGTATGGTATAAATTATTTACCCTGCTGTGTTCGTGATGCAGCATACCAGTTTTGGGCCAACACCCTTTACAAGCGTCGAACCTCCGCTTAGTGCCGCGATAGACTTTGAGTCAAGGCGAATCTGACGGGTACGACGAACCTGCGGAAGCAGGTTCAAAACTCAGCAGCACACGGCATGGCGGGGTTGTCTTTTAATTTTTTCCAAACTCAATAACAGGCTTTAAAATAATCAGGTGTATACCCTGCTAACAGGCAGCAAAGTAGTAAGAGGTTTTTTATTTAATGATCTGCCTGTTCTGTGCTGGCAACCTGGCGCAGCTTCGGTGAGTTTTTTGTTTCAGCCTGGGTTATAATTTTTCTAGAAAAATGATTCGTTGATGGTTTTGTTGACCAAAACAAGGTGTTTGTTAAACCTTAGGAGCCCCGCATACCGTATGAGATGCATTGAAAGTAATTGATGAAAAAACTGGTTTTGTGCCTGTTTGGCTGCCTTCTAATACTTTCGGGGTGCAAGAGTGAAATGCTAACCGCCGATACCCTACCCTGGGTGAGTGATGAACCGGTTTTGTTTTCAGACGATTTTTCCAGCCAGACTGGTGGATGGCGTACCAACGAAGACCGGTTGAGTTTTATTGGGTATTCACAGGGTGGGTTCAGACTTTGGGTTGACCTGCCAGATTACCAGGTGTGGAGTGTGCCAGGCCTCAATTTTAAAAATGTTCATCTTCATACACGCGCACACAAGATAGCCGGGCCAAATGATAATTTGTTCGGGCTGATCTGCCGTTACCAGAATGAGGAGAATTATTATGCCCTGGTGGTCAGCTCGGATGGCTACTATGGAATTATTAAAAAACAAGCCGGCATACAAAATTTATTAGGCATGGATGAACTGGGGTATAGTGAGGTGATCAACCGTGAAGACGCCGCCAATGAAATTTTAGGTATTTGCCAGGGCGAGCAACTGGCTTTATTTGTTAATGGGGTCCAGCTCATCGAGGTCAGCGACGCCTCCTTTGCCTATGGCGATATTGGTCTGCTTGCTGGAAACAGGGCACAACCCGGAGCAGATGTTTTGTTTGATTATTTAATTGTCATAAACCCTTCCCGAAGATGAAAATTTTTTTAGATGTGGTCGGCTGTCGCTTAAATCAAAGCGAAGTCGAAGGATTTGCCAACCAGTTCAGAGCACTTGGGCATGAGATTGTCTCTGCCGCAGCAGAGGCGGACATAGCTATTGTTAACACCTGTACCGTGACGGTTAAAGCCGCCGCCGATTCGCGCAAAAAACTGCGCCGGGCAGCCCGAGAAGGCATACCCATGGTGGTAGCAACCGGTTGCTGGGCATCCCTCGAACCTAAAGCAGCCCGAAACCTGCCAGGTCTGACCCATGTATTTGTTAATGCCGATAAAGATGCACTCGTGGCAAGCCTGTTGAACAAAACCCATGAGGAAGTCGCATCTCTGGCGTATCATCGGGTTCCCCTGCCCGGGGAGCGCGCCAGAACGCGAGCTTTCATTAAAGTCCAGGAGGGTTGTGATAACAACTGCACCTACTGTCTGACCCGTGTCGCCAGGGGGCGGTCACGCTCAAGAAGTTTATCGCAAATCGGCAAGGATATCCGGGCAGCGATGGATGGCGGCGCAGTGGAGATCGTCCTGACAGGTGTACAGCTGGGTGCATGGGGCAGAGATTTCTCCAACCCGCTTCGATTGAAAGACCTGATCAAAGCCATCCTCGGATTGCCAGGCATTAACCGCGTGCGTTTATCGTCCATCGAGCCCTGGGAGTTCGACCTGAGCATGTTGTCGCTTTGGCAGGATGAGCGATTATGCCGCCATCTGCACATCCCGCTGCAATCCGGAAGTGATCCGATATTAAAAAAGATGGGGCGCCCAATTACTTTGTCCGCCTATCAGGCACTGCTTGAGCATATCCGCCACCTGATTCCCGACATTGCCATCACAACCGATGTTATCACAGGCTTTCCCGGCGAAACAGAGGCTGACTTTGAGGTGACGAAAGCCTTTATCAACCAGGTCAATTATGCAGGAGGGCACGTCTTTACTTACTCGCCGCGCCCGGGAACCGCAGCCTATAAGATGGAAGGCTCTGTACCGCCACCCGTGGCAAAGGTTCGTAATAAAACATTACGCAAGATCTTTGCAAACACGGGTCAGCAATTTCGGGAAAGATTCATCGGCAATACCATGGTCGTTCTTTGGGAATCCTGTGTTCAAAACGAGGATGGGCTTTGGCAGCTTTCAGGGTTAACCGATAATTACATCAGGGTTATCAGCCATGCGGATACAAATTTATGGAACCAGATTTCTGCTGTCAAATTAACAGCGCATGCGCCAGGCAGAAATGCACTCAATGGTCACATCGTGGGCGGGGTAACCCACAGAAATTAATTGTAACCTTGACGTCATTCCACCTTCTGATAGAATCAATCCGGTTAAGGGCCAGTAACAGTAAAGTTTGACCCTTATTTGGGCTTGCGGTATAATGGTTGGCTGTCCTTATGACGAACGCAAAAAGACAGAAAGCAAGAGGATAAAAAAGGAAAGGACTTATTAATAATGCCGAAGCGAACTTATCAACCCAAGCGTCGCCGTCGCGTCCGAGTGCATGGGTTTCGACAACGAATGAAGACCAAAGGCGGTCAAGAGGTTCTGAAACGACGTCGGGCAAAGGGACGTAAAGAACTGGCTAAGAAGGCCAACAACCACGTAAAAAAGGTCCGCTGGTAAAAAATCCAGGGATGTCTTTGCTCCATGTTTACCGGCCCTTCGATGAACAGGGCATCAGGTGCAACGCAGGTTAAGATTAACCCGCAATGATGATATTGACCGTGTGCGCCAGAACGGACAGACGCTGGCAAACGCGATCTTAGTGTTAGGTTTTTTGCCAAATCAATTGAAACAAAACCGGATAGCAATCATCGCTGGACGATCAGTTGGAGGAGCTGTTCAGAGGAATTTTGCTAAACGACGGTTAAGATCAGCCGCTCAGAGCCTTGCTTTGGCATTCAACCAAGGATACGACCTGGTTCTGATTGCAAGAAAACCAATTTTACAAGTTAAATATGCTGCCCTTGTAGATGGGTTGAAAAACCTGGCACTGGATGCAGGCCTGATGAAAGACGAATCAAATTGACAAAACCGAGGGCACAAGCCGAATTTTCTTTCCAAAGACCCCAATTGGCGAATTTGCCATTTAACTGGCGTACATTTCCCCGATGGGTTTTACTGGTCCTGATTCGCGGTTATCAAATCGTCATCTCCCCTGCTCTGCCTGTGGATACCTGTCGTTTTTACCCGACCTGTTCTCATTATGGTTTCCAGGCTATTTTTAAATATGGCGCATTAAAGGGCGGTTGGATGGCTTTAAAACGAATCGCCCGATGTAACCCCTTCAACCCGGGTGGGCTTGACCCGGTACCATAACGATGTTAAGAAGAGACAATTATATGAAAAAAACGTACCTTTTTTTGATCGGAATTTTAATCACTTTGACGTTTGTCCTCAGTGCCTGTGCACCTGGCCCCAGAGTCACCGGGCCGCCCGGCCTGGCTCTTTCAGGAGATCAGTTGTTTGTCTCCTACGGAAATTTCCTTTATGCGCTAAATGCAGATTCTGGTGCCCTGCAATGGTCTTTTCCTGAATCATCCAGCAACCAGATCTTGTTTTTTGCGCCGCCCATGGTGACACAAGATTACGTCTTTGTTGGTGATGTGGCAAAAAACTTCTACAAAATTGATCGCAAAACCGGTGCCTCCGTTTGGACATTTTCTGATGCAAAGGGTTATTTTATTGCCCAGGCTAACGAAGAAAATGGGCAGGTTTACGCGCCAAACAATGATGGCAACCTGTACGCCCTTGACGAAAATGGCAACCTGAAATGGGTGTTTGAGACCGGACATTTCCTCTGGGCACAGCCCCAAATTGGGTCGGATGCGATTTATCTTGGCGCAATGGATGGGTTTATTTACGCGATCTCAATGGAAGGCGAACAATTGTGGGCAACTGAGATGGCTGGTGCTGTTGTCGCCAGCCCAACATTGAGCGAGGATAGCAGCATGCTCTTTGTTGGCTCCATCGGAAAAGATTTTTCCGCGCTGAATACGTCTGATGGAAGTGTTGCCTGGTCCTTCACCGCGAGCGACGGAATTTGGGGCAACGCTTTGCTGGTGGATGGGGTGCTGTACACCGTTGATTCGAGCGGCACTCTGTACATTCTTGACCCCGCCACTGGTGATCAGAAAGAACAGGTAGCACTATCTGTCCCGGTTGTCGGCGGGTTATCTGCGCTGCCGGATGGCATTTCTCTGGTTACCGAAGAAGGCAACATCAAAGTATTGAATCTGGATGGTTCGCCCAGGTGGGAAGTTGGCATTTCGGGAAATGTGTTCCAGGCCCCTGTGGTAAACGACAAGTATTTAATGGTTGCTGCAGTTAAAAGTGATAACCTGGTTTATGCTTACAACTTAACAACAAACGCGCAAGTTTGGTCAAACACCCCTAAGAAATAGAGGATAGATCCATGTGGGAAACCCTTGTTATTCAACCTTTTACAAACATCTTACTGCTGATTAATTCATTGGTCGGCAATTTTGGAATCTCAATTGTTCTGTTCACAATTCTGATCCGCCTGCTCACCCACCCTTTAACTGTCAAGCAGTTTAAAGCCACTCAGGGAATGCAAAATCTGCAAAACGATCCCCGTAATAAAAAAATAATGGAAAAATACAAGGACGATAAGGCACGCCAGTCACAGGAGCAGATGAAG
>JAAYKH010000059.1 GCA_012522475.1 Chloroflexota bacterium
CCGAAGCCTTCAGAGCGATGGAAAGAGAACTGCACCGTGTGAAGGAGGAAAGAGATATCTTAAAAAAAGCCTTGAACATTTTCTCCCGGAGCGGGTAGAGCGATATGAGTTCATTCAGAAGCAAGCTGATGAGCACACCGTCAAAGATTTGTGCGCTGCCATGAAGATCCGTCGTAGTAGTTACTATGCCTGGAAACGGAGAAAGCCCGGGGCACAGGCAATCGAAGATGAGCTGATGAAACGAATGATCGAGCCAGTATTCAAAGAAAGCAAAAGGACGTATGGCAGTCGTCGGATCAAAGCCAGCCTGGAACAAGCGGGGATCAAGACATCCCGTCGACGGGTAAGCCGACTGATGAAAGCAGCGGGAATGGTGCCAAAACAGGTGGAAAAGTGGCATCCCCAGACCACAAAAGCAGATGAGAAACATGAAAAAGCTCCAAATCTGCTGGACCAGGACTTCACGGCTGAACATCCCGATCAGAAGTGGGTGGTTGATATCACCTACATCGCCACAAAAGAAGGCTGGCTGTATCTGGCAGTGATTCTGGATCTGTATTCAAGGGCAGTTGTGGGTTGGTCGATGCAATCGAGAATGAGCAAAGCCCTGGTGATCGCTGCCTGGGAAATGGCTTGTGCTTGGAGACACCCGCCGGAAGAATTGCTGCATCACAGTGATCAGGGCAGCCAGTACACCAGCAAAGCTTATCTGGAATTGCTGCGGGATCAGAAATGCCGTATCAGCATGAGCGGGAAAGGAAATTGTTATGACAATACTTGTATGGAGAGTTTTTTCTCGAGTTTGAAGATTGAGTGTGCCGATAGTGTATACAATAACCGGGAGGAGGCAAGACTGAGCATATTTGAGTATATAGAAGCTTGGTACAATCGTAAAAGACTTCATTCGACTTTAGGTTATCTGAATCCATTGGCGTATGAAGATATAAGAGGCGCTCGTGTCCAATAAACTGTTGCCACCCCATTTTTTCTATTAGAGTGTGGAGGTAAAACCAGGGCCATGGTCCTCGTGGGGGCACTAAAACGACCCAGTTATCGGGTCGTTTTTTCTATTGGAGTGTGGAGGTAAAACCGGGGCCATGTTCCCCGTGGGGGCATCAAAACGGCCCAATTACCGGTTGCTATTTTTAGCGTTCTTTATACCGGCAGCGGGGCAATTACTGATGAGGAGGTGAATGCCCAGGTGACGATAAGCGCGTTCAGGATGGCACCAGGGTAAACACTGCCGGTGGCTTCATACAGGAAACTGCCCAGCGGGATCATTAAGGCCAAGAGGACAACCATAGATTCGATATTGATCACAAACCCGACCAACGCTCCGCCCGGACCAACGAAGGGGACAAAGCCTATTGTGAACAAGGGGATGTACTGGACGGCCATGATCAGTAACAGTGGTGGCAATACCACCCCAATACCGATTAAGGACTTGCGAAGCATGGTGTGAAACCAGGTCTTTCCGGGTGCTGGACGCAGTTGGGCTTGTAGAAGCATGTTGACATGAATGAATCCAACCAGGAACAAAGGAAAATAGAGCAGCATCATCAGCCAGCGATAGGGAGTCATGTCGCTGACATAGGGGAATTTATAGCGGAAGTCGACCATCAGAAATGCTTCTGGGAGGGCTTCCAGGATATATATAAACGCAAACAGGACGATGGCGAGCAAAGCCATCCGCCAAACCTTTGACCAGTGCAGGTGGACGCGGCTTTCAGTATCTGAAACGCCTAATTCTTTATAATTGACTTCTGGGCGAGAGGGACTTTCTTTCTTTACCCAACGGTGGAAGTTAAAATAACCAATGATATTTCTTACTAAAAACCAGAAGATGACCCCGTTGACCATCATCATCGGGAAGGCCCGGTCGATATGAACGACATATACATGGAAACCGAAAATAACCATGACCAGGGGTAAAAAAAGCAAGGTCAGCAGGGTATTTAGCAGATAAGAATTTTTGAAAGTCTTTTTATCAAAACGATAAATACTGGATGGCGTGTTGACAATTGCTGAAAATGGTTTGATGCCTAGCAAAAGAATTCCAGCGGGGATGATGCTAAAAATGCCTGCAAGCATCGCAACCAGCGAACCGAACTCTTTGATGCGCCAAATTTGCTGTTCGGCAGGGATTGTGAGCGGCACATTCGGGTAGAAGGCCTGGTTGAACCAATCCACTGTTGCTGCAATAGCGCCTTTGTCAAAGGATTCGCCGACATGGGTTGTATGGGTCATGTACACCTGCCTGGCACTGCCATCTGAAAAATCGCCATAGGTGGTGTTAAAACGAGGTGTTACCGTACCAAAGGCAGCTTTAGTTTGAGGACTGAGCATCCATTCAGCTTCAAAATCGCGGGTTTCGGTCATGCGTTGGCGATATTCGTCATACTTACCGAAGATCATCAGCATGTTTTGGGGGTGATTTGTCGTGGCATCCTCACGGTAAGCAAACCCTGAATAAGAGATGGCCTTTACTTCCGGGTTCTGCATGGCTGCCAAATATGTCCACTCGCCACCTAAGCTGTGCCCTGCCAAACCGCACCTTTCTGCATCGACAAAGGGCAGGTTTTGTAAATAAGTGAAGGCTGAGTCAGCGCCATAAGTTGGGTCGAACCCCGGTTCATCCTCAGAAAACTGGTTGTCGGAATTGCCGCGACCGAGTGCATCCAGGGTAATGACAACAAAGCCCCTGCGCGAGAGTTCGATTGCATAAGGGTCAGAAGTTTCCCGGTTGTTCTGGTAACCGTGCAAATAGACGATCCCGGGTGCAGGGTTGTCTACGCTGACTTCTTTTGGCCGATAAAGTTTGCCGCGCACCTTCAAACCATTTTTATTGTGAAAAGTCACATTCGTGACCTCTACACGGTAACCACTTGTCATGGCTGCATGTGCGACCACCTGGGCCCCCAGTGTGATAATGACGCCAACGAGCAGCAACCATTGTGCGGCTTTTCGCACTTTTTTATCGAAAATAAAAGATGTTGTCATGTTCCCTCCGTGAAACGATGATAAGTATGGCCATAGTATTATTTATTATAAACACACACGCTCCTTTCGGGGTACATTGTTTGATCAGCACAAGAAACGTTTTATCAGTCTGCCAACTCCAATATGGTCAGTGGCCCCTGAGGCAGCACACACACGCGTGAACCATAATGTTGAATTAATTTGGGGATGGCCTGGTACACATCTTTGCAGGCAGAAAGCAGGCTGTTTTTATATTGGGCATCGGTAAAGCCCTCGCTATACAGGTAAACATCTGCATGTGCCTGAACCTGCGCTTGAATGAGCACCTGCCAGGCGTCCTGACCGAAAAAATCGGGTTGTGTGATTAATGCCTGCAACCCCTGGCGTGAACCAGCTTTTCTAAGCCATTCGGCGTAGGCAGATTGTTCTGGCAGGCCTTCTTCGCAAGCTGCCAGCAGAAGAATCCCACCGCCTTTGCGAACGGCTTTTTTTGCGGCAGCCATTCCTTTGACACACTGATAGAGGTTTTGATCGAGCGGATAACCGCTATTTGAGGTAATGACCAGGTCATAGGGCTCTGAGATTGTGAACAGGCTGGTATCCTGTACGAATTGACACCCCGCCTGGTGGGCTTTGGTTAAATCGCCTGCAAAAACGCCCGTAATCCGGTTATCACGATTGAGAGTCACATTGACCAGGAAAGTGTTTTCGACACATTCTGCAGTCGCTTTCATCTCCTCCCAGAGCGGATTGCCAAATGTCTTGTTAAAGGTTGCATTGGGGTGTGAAACCAGCTCGGCACCGTGATTTTTGAAGATCGACTCTGCACCTGCCAAACCGGTATGGACTGCTTTTGGGCCTCCGGAGTAGCCCGCAAAGAAATGTGGTTCAATAAAGCCTGTCAGGATGACAAGGTCTGCTTCTAAAAGCTGACGGTTAACCATCACCGCGCAATGAAGATCAGCGCTCTCCACCTGAACAAGTTGGGAATTGTCGTAAGCATCGTGTTGCAGGCAGCGGAAATTGGTGACTATTTCTTCGCCTAACAAAGTTATTAATTCCTGCCTGGTTTGAGGGCGATGCGTTCCCACGGCGTTAATGAGCGTAATATCGTTCTTTTCAATGCCGTGCTTTAATAATTCATGAATGATCACCGGCAGCAGGCGATCGTTGGGTGTTGCCCTGGTGATGTCACTGTGCGTGATCAGCACCCGCATACCCGGGCGGAGGAGCTGGTTGATTGGTGCATGATAAATGGGGTTGTAAAGCGCTTCTTGTATTGCCCGTGCTTCATCTTGAAAGGCGGGCACTTCACGCACGGTGAATATGTCCGCTTCCTTTGGAGCGTCGATTGTTATACCATGGCGGCCGTAATCTACTTTTATTTGCATGTCAATTTCTTTCCGAGTATCAATGATTTGGATAATGATAACATTTGAATGGAATAAACTCAAACAAGTTTAGTTTATACGAACACTGTTTGAAATAAACGGGTGTTAAATGTCTTAAAACGGGTTTGGTTTACCCTCGCTTTTGGATGGGGTAAAATGATGGCGATTTAACATCAGCTTTCAGAGCGATATTATGAGTGAGTTGAAACTGATCCCTGCCAGGCGCGTGGAATCCAAGTTTATTGATCGAAATTCCCATTTCATTACCAATGCTGCCCCTGCTTTTAGTGTTCAAGAGGCTCAGGATTTTATCGCTTGCATTCGAAAAAAATACCCTGATGCAAGCCATCATGTGCCTTTGTATTTAATTGGTCATGGCAATGCAACAATAGCCCATTGTTCCGATGATGGTGAACCAGCTGGTACTGCTGGACGACCAGCCTTAGCCGTATTGCGGGGGAGCGGGCTGGGTGACATTGTGGTGGTCATTACACGTTATTTTGGGGGAACAAAGTTAGGGACGGGTGGATTGGTTAGGGCTTATAGCGACAGCATACGCTTGATGCTTGAAGAAATCCCGCTGGCCAAAAAAGTTGCCACGACTACGATCATGTTTGTAGTATCTTATGCCCATTTCGAACAATCAAAACTAATGGTCAGCAATCACGATGGGCTGATTATTGACCAGATTTTTGGTGCGGATGTCACCATGACCGTTCGGTTGCTCAATAAACACCTGAGTTCTTTTAAAGATCGGATGGCAAATTTAACCCTTGGCGACGTGGAATTTATCACGATCGAAGAACGGGAAAACACGATTATGCCCTTAAGAAATAAAAAGCGTTGAGAACAACGCTTTTTAAATGGATCATTTGCAGATTAGAGACTTTCCTGAACCGTATATAACCGTTTGTAAAGACCGTTAATTGCGATCAATTCTTGGTGTCGACCCTGCTCGATGATTGTATCGCCCTGTAAGACCACAATCTGATCGGCATTGCGGATGGTTGATAACCGGTGAGCAATGATGATGGTTGTGCGTCCTTTCATCAAGCGTTCCAGGGCTTGTTGGATGAGAAGTTCCGTTTCGGTGTCCACTGAAGATGTGGCTTCGTCCAGGATTAGAATGGGGGTATTTTTTAAAACTGCTCGAGCAATGGAAATCCGTTGGCGTTGACCACCCGAAAGTTTGACGCCACGCTCCCCGATGACGGTGTCAAAACCCTCTGGCATATCGTTAATAAACTCATAAGCGTTGGCGATTTCTGCCGCTTTGATGACTTCTTCATCGCTGGCTTTCGGGTTGCCAAAAAGGATATTTTCACGAACCGTACCATGAAAAAGAAAGACATCCTGTAAGACAATGCTGATGTTCTTGCGTAGTTTTTCAACTTTGAAATCACGAATATCGATCCCGTCCAATTTGATTGAACCGGAGTTAACATCGTAAAACCGGGGAATCAGGCTGACCAGGGTAGACTTGCCAACCCCAGTTGGCCCCACCAAAGCGACGACATGCGATGCAGGGATGTGAAGGTTGATGCTTTGCAGGACAATGTCATTGCTGTTATAGCTGAAGCTAACATCTTCAAAGGTGATTTCTCCCCGAAGCGGCACAGGAAGTGGGGTTGGGTGTGCCGGATCTTTAACATCGGGTGCTTCTTCCAACAACTCCTGAACCCGGTCAAAGCCAGCCAGAGATTCTTGAACTTGCTCCCATGACATACCTAAAGCGCGGATGGGCTGGTAGAACATTTCGAGATATAAGAAAAATGCCACCAGATCCGCTACAGACAAGGTGCCCTGAAGCGCCATTTGACCGCCAAAGAAAATCACCACAAGCTGCCCGATCGAGGTTGAGAAGTCAATGAAAGGTTGGAAGATGGCCATCAGCTTAAGGGCAGTCATTAATGAGACGCGGTAATTCTCAATGCCCATTTCGACACGTTCGAGTTGTTCACTCTCTCGATTAAACGCTTTAATATCCCGGACACCGGAGATACTGTCATTGAGGACAGCGTTTAATTCACCGATGTCATGTTGTCGTTTTCTAAATGCTGGACGCACGATTTTAGAAAACCCGATTAGAGCCAGGATTACCAAGGGAATTGGTGCCATACTGTACAACGTCAGCTGCCAGTTGATGCTGGCTAAGACGATTGTTATGGCAACAAAGGTGAGCACATTTACCACCACGTCCGGGAATGCATGTGAGATCATACGCTCGAACAGGTCAGTATCGTTGATGATGCGGGACATTAGTTGCCCGGTTTGTTTGTCTTCATAAAACCGCAAAGAAAGCTTCTGCACATGCTCATATACGAACTTACGAGCATCTGAGACCACACCCCAACCTGCGATATGCGCCATATAACTGCGGGTGAATTGCATTAATCCCCGCGCTAAAAAAGTGACCAGGGCAATTAACGCCAGCCGGGTGACGGTGCTCATGGTTTCTTGAGTTAACTGGCCTTGGGTGGTTACCAGATCGAACAGAGTACGGATGAGCCAGGGGATCAATAACTGTGCCCCAACCAGTGCCAACATGCTGAGGACAGTGATTGCTAACGCCCAGAAATATTTCTTAGAAAAACGAAGCAGGATTTTCATAACCAGAGCATTATACACCCGACAGGCAGTAATTCCAAATTAATCAACATTGTTTGATTTCCATTCAAATAAAATGAAAGAATCTAGAAAAATGATAAAAATAAACCGCAATATGATTAATTAATTCTCATCAACACAGTTGTTTTGATCAAAAATTGGTTTTTAAAATGGAAGTAAAAACCTGGTTTTTCTAATACCAAGATGCCTGTCTTCAATGAAAAAACCGCCTAAAAAAGCGGTTTTTTCATGTTACGAGAAAGTGTGGAGGATATGAAAGGTTAGTCTATTAACTAGACAATTGTTATCGTAATTATACAGTATAGTATAGCACCTGTCAAGTCTTTATACCCAAAAGTATTCTCCACGAGCTGAATAACGCATATTGCGAGAGGGAATGGTTCACCTGCAGCTCCTCCGGTGGTTTATTGTGAAAATTGGTAGATATGGAATGGATCACCCATATTATCAACAATTTGTGTGGTTGCAGAGGCGACTATCAACATCTTCACCGGCAGATCAGCGTTGGGATTCTTCAATAGGGTTCCTTTATAGCTTGTCAGGTGGGCTGTGTCGCCCTGACCGAGATAAAGCGGTTTTTTATTGGGCAGATATATCTCGAGCTCACCTTCTTTGATGTAGATAAAAGTCTCGCCTTTTTGAAGCTTGATTTCTGTTTCTTGAACACCCGGCGGTATGATAGTGAGAAAAGATTTAAATGAGAGGTTATCATCCGAGGAGAGCGAGAAAAAGGTTGGTTTCGTATCGCTGTGCGGCGCCCTGGCGGATTTCAGCTCCTCTTCCGCCACAATATATGCATCTTCTTCTTCGATATCTTGAAAGACCTGATATAGACGGACGTTGTAGAAATTGGCTAATTTAATCAAATTTTCGACGGAAATTGATGCTTTATCGCGTTCAATCAGGGAAATGAATGAAATTGAAAGATCAGCGCCTTCTGCGACTTCGTTGAGTTTAAAACCCTTGTGATGTCGTAATTCACGCAATTTCTGTCCTAATGTTGACATAATTTACTCCTTTCGTATGATTTAGATAATTTTACCTTTAAAATCAAGAAACTAAAATAGTTTTTCAATAATTGAATAAATTAACCATCTTGAGCGGCAATATTTTTGGATTTGATATTGAAATTAGCTTCTTCTGTAGTGAAAGGATAAAGTAATACCTGAATCAGAACGACCAAGTCCAATACTTGAAGA
>JAAYKH010000060.1 GCA_012522475.1 Chloroflexota bacterium
AACTTGGCATCGAATACCTGACCCTGTATGCATTTTCGACTGAAAATTGGTCTCGACCCAAAACAGAAATCAGCGGTTTGATGAACATCCTCTCCGAGGTCATCGATCGTGAAATTGAAGAACTTCACGCAGAAGGTGCCCGGTTGGTTCATATTGGCCACCTGGATGGGCTCTCAAATGTGCTGCAGAAGAAAGTGCGCGCTGCCATCGAGTTGACCAAAAACAACCGCCGCATCACCATTGTGCTGGCCTTTAATTATGGGGGGCGCGATGAGATCGTGCATGCCATCAAGCGTATGCTTGCTGATCAAACCAACCCGGACGACGTGGATGAAACCTTGGTGAGCAACTACATGTTCACTGCCGGTATTCCCGACCCAGACCTGGTGATCCGCACCTCAGGTGAGCAGCGCACAAGCAATTTCCTCACCTGGCAGACTGTCTACTCAGAGTGGACTTTCCCCGCGGTTTACTGGCCCGATTTTAACGAAGAAGCCTTGCGTAAAGCCGTCGAAGAATATACCCGGCGCGACCGGCGGTTTGGTGGATTAAAAGAAACCTGAGATTGTGTCAAACAACCCGATGTTATCCGAACGTGTGAAAGCGGCGCTGATATTTATACCGCTGGTCTTGATCATGATCTATCTTGGCGGGTGGATCTTCAACCTGTTCATCCTGATGATCTTGCTGGCTGCCGCTTATGAATATACGCGCCTTTTCAACCGGGTTGGGCAGCCCCCATCCTTGCCCATTATTCTGACGGGCGTGACCCTGACTGTAATCCAACAATGGTTTTTCAGGGGAGAAAACCTGGGACTGTTGCTGACACTCTTGTTTTTGTTGACAGCCATCGCCGCATTGATCTCCTATGAACGGGGGGGTGAGGATCCCGCGGTTGGATTTTCGCTCAACCTGACCGGAATCCTTTATTTGGGTTGGGTCGGCAGTGCGTTTATTCCATTGAGAGGTTTGGCGTTTGGGCGTGGCTGGATGCTGACAGCGTTACCCGCAGTTTGGCTGGCGGATTCGGGTGCCTATTTTGTTGGCAGCTGGTTAGGAACCCGGAAGATGACCCCGCGCCTGAGCCCTGGGAAAACCTGGGCAGGCCTGGTGGGTGGGACAGTCACCGGCACTCTGTTTGGCGGCCTGCTGGTGCTGCTCTGGCGCTCTATTGGATGGCTACCCGCTGAGACGCCCCTGTGGCAGGGCGTCGTAATGGGCGCTGTGCTGTCGTTGCTGGCGGTGGTGGGGGATTTACTGGTGAGCCTTTTTAAGCGCACTGCCGGTGTTAAAGATACAGGCAACCTGCTGCCCGGGCACGGCGGCATTTTGGATCGGATCGATAGCTGGGTGTGGGCTGCACTGGCCGGCTACTACCTGGTGATATTTTTTAATAGCCTTTAACACCCCAAGACAACACGATAACCAGGTTTTATCAACACCCACGCTCCAGGAGGTTGATCCGGCAAAACCTGACTTATTTGCCCGTAATTTTGTACATACCGCCACCGATCATATCGGCCAGGTAAATCTCACCCTGCTCATCTTCGCCAAAGGCGCTGATCATGAAATCTACCTTGTGCAGCAAGCCATCCTGCCATACAGGGCCGCTGTTTTTCAGCCCCCAAAGCCTGCCGCTGCAAAAATCGCCGAAGACATAGGTCCCTTCCAAGGCGGGAATTTCTTGGCCGCGATAAACATATCCGCCGATGATGGAGCAATTCGACGAAGAAAAGTTTTGATACACATGCACTGGCGGTGTAAGGTTCTCAGGAGCGCAGGTGTAAAACCCATAGCATTCTTCACCTTCCATGATGTTCCAGCCATAATTTTGTCCGCCAGCACTTCCTGCAGGCTGATAATTGATCTCTTCCCAGCGCTCCTGGCCGACATCAGCGATGAAAAGGTCACCCGTTTCATGGTCAAAGGAGAAGCGCCAGGGATTACGCAGCCCCAAAGCCCAAATTTCCGATCGGAACTCAGGGTTGTCAATAAATGGGTTATCTTCAGGGATTAAATAGGTAGAGATACCAACAACTCCGCTGCCGTTGAGACAGTTAAAATCCCAGATCATATTGCGGATTTTGGGGTCTGGTTTGTATTGAATCGAATCCATTTCAACATCAATCCGCAATAACTTGCCGTTCAGCGAGGCGGGGTCCTGGCTGTTCCCGTGTGGATCTCCGCCGCCACCACCGTCGCCGGTGCCGATATACAGGTAATCATCCGGGCCAAAGGCCAGTTGCCCCCCGTTGTGGTTTTGATATTGCGGGTGGGGAAAGGTTAGCAGCTGGTCTTCAAAATCAGGGTCAGCCAGATTGGGGTTTTGGGTGATAAAAAACCGGGAAAGGACGTTCTGTTCACCGCCACGCGCGGTGTAATACACATAAAAATAACCCTTGTCTGCGTACCCGGGCGGGAAGGCCAGTCCAAGCAGGCCTTCTTCATTGCCGCCTCCCACAGCAGGCGATTCAACCCGGTCACTGATATCTAAAAAGGGTGTCTCAACCAGCTGACCGTCCAGGACAAAGATTTTTCCCTGCTGTTCAACAAGAAATACACGCCCGCTGTCATCTCCGGCATGGGCTATGCCAATGGGCCGCTCTAATCCGGCTGCCACCTGTACCAGTTCAATTTCAGGCAGGTTCAGGCTGCCCTGCGCAAAAGCCGGCAGGTGAGACGGGAGCAGGGCAATCAACCCCATACCAGCCAGCACGCTAATGATTAAGAAAGTTAACACCCGGACAAACTGCTTTTTCAAAGAGGAAATTCTGGACATTTTTATATCCTAACGAAATTATTCGAATATACAAGATAATCTTAGTCTTAATTATCTTAATAGTCAAATCTTTGTATTGGGTTATGCCAAGGCGAGCATCAAACTGGCGGATGATGCTCGCACGAATCCCCTGGCTTAACGCCGAAGCTGTTTTCATCTGTTTGATGAGCTGGGAAATAAAAAATACCCTCGGTGCGATTCGAACGCACAACCTACTGCTCCGCAAGCAGTTGCTCTGTCCATTAAGCTACGAGGGCATCGTTCAGGATTTAAATTCTATTCTATAAGCCCCGGCCGGTCAAGAGGAACCAAGGCGGTATAAGAGAAATATTAATTGAAATGACGCACACTTGCCAATCGACCTGTTGGGGACTATAATGGCTCTGATTCAAAAACAGGAAGTTAGTTATGCCCACTTATACCTATCAATGTGAAAATTGCGGTGTGCGCTTCGATCAGTTTCAAAAGTTTACTGATGACCCACTGCTAATCTGCCCGGAGTGCAGTGAACCAGCTTTGCGAAAAGTTTACCAGCCCGTGGGGATTGTCTTTAAGGGCAAGGGTTTTTATGCAACGGACAACCGTTCGCCCTCTGGCCAAACCTATCACAGTGACAAAGAAGATCCTGGCAAAAAAGATTCGCAAGGCAAGCCAGAGCCTAAAGCGGAAGCAAAGGCTGAAAAATCTGAACCATCTAAATCGTAAAGTCAAATAAAACCAACTTCAAGAGGTTGCGCACCACAGACGCAACCTTTTTATTTTAATTGAATTTCCCCGTCCATTGTATAAAAAACCTGCAGAATCAACCTTTATTGTGTCTGGATGACATAGAATAATCGATGACCGCATTAAACCATGTTTGCGCTATAATCTAATTAATATAATCATCAATTAATGGGCTAAATCCTATGAAACAACTCTTACAGCATATGAAAACTGGCCAGGCAGAGGTGGTAGAGGTGCCTGCACCAACCCCCGGGGAAAAAATGGCGCTGATCCGAACAGCAAATTCCCTGGTTTCGGCTGGCACCGAGCGCATGCTGGTCTCCTTTGCCAAGCAGGGCTTGCTGGGAAAAGCGCGCTCTCGGCCCGATTTGGTGCGCGAGGTGCTCAATAAAGCCCGTCGTGAGGGGTTGTTCACCACCGTCGAGGCGGCGTTAAATAAGCTGGACCAGCCCGTTGCGCTGGGTTATTCCTCATCTGGCACGGTTATCAAAACAGGGCCGGAACTGACGGGCTTTCAGGTTGGTGACCGGGTGGCATGTGCTGGCGGCGGATATGCGGTTCATGCAGAATACGCCGTCATTCCACAAAACCTGATGGTTCCCCTCCCAGAGGGGGTTGATTTTGAACAGGCTGCCTTTGCGACCATTGGGGCGATTGCCTTGCAGGGCTTTCGCACCTCTGAGGTTGGGGTTGGTGCCCGGGTTGGGGTGATTGGACTGGGTTTGCTGGGCATGTTGACCACTGGGATTGCCCGGGCAGCTGGCTGCCAGGTGTTAGGCATTGATCTTGACCCGGCACGGGTGGACCTGGCGCTCCAGATGGGTGCCAATAAAACCGTCCTTCGTGAATATGCCCTGGAAGCCGCACAATCCTTTACCCAGGGGGATGGTTTAGACGCGATTTTAATCTGCGCTGATACGTCTAATAGCGATCCATTGGCCCTGGCCGGTGAAATTGCCCGCGATCGAGCTAAAGTGGTGGTGGTGGGCGCTGTGGGAATGGAAGTTCCCCGCAAACCGTATTACGAAAAAGAATTGGAGCTGGTTGTGTCCCGTTCCTATGGGCCTGGCCGCTATAATCCAGCTTATGAAGAAAAAGCGTATGACTACCCGATTGGTTACGTTCGTTGGACGGAAAATCGTAATATCGCTGCCTTCCTGATGCTCCTGGCGGAGGGCAAGCTGGATATCTCGCCGCTTATCAGCCACCGGGTGCCGATTGAAGAGGGTGCCCGCGCGTACGAAATTATCACTGGCGATCAGCCCTACCTGGGGGTGCTTCTCACTTACGACGAACACGAATTGCCCAAAGAACGACGTATCCCCAATACTGCGGCGCCCTTTGTTCGAGTCAAACCCGGGGAGATTCTCGCTTTGGGTGTGTTGGGCGCTGGGAATTACGCACTTTCCACCTTTTTGCCAGCCGTTAAGAAAGTGGGCGGAATTGCTCCGGTGGGCATTGTTTCGGCTTCAGGCGTTAGCGCGCATCACGGTGCCCGCCGATTTGGGTTCGGCTATGCTGCCAGCGAGGCAGAATCCTTGCTTGAAGACCCGGCGATTAATTTAGTGGCCATTCTAACTCGTCACCATCTTCACAGTCAGCAAATTCAGAGTTCCTTTCAAGCTGGAAAACATGTGTATTGTGAGAAACCTCTGGCGATAAACCTGGAACAACTACAACAGGTGGAAGAATTGCTGCAAGGCGAAGATCAACCCCTGTTGACCCTCGGGTTCAACCGTCGTTTTGCGCCCCTGGCACGGCACCTGAAGGCTTTTGTCGATCAGCGCCATGAACCTCTGTACATGCACTACCGGGTGAACGCTAACTTGCTTCCTAAAGGACACTGGTTGCTCGACCCGGAGGTTGGCGGAGGGCGGATTATCGGTGAAGGTTGCCATTTTATTGATTTCCTAACTTTCCTGGTGGGCGAAAAACCGGTAGAGGTGATGACGCGGGGCTTACCGGATGGCGGCCAATACAGTGAAGACAACGTGGTCATGACCTTCCGATTTCCCGATCAGTCTTTAGGGCTCGTGTCTTACCTGGCAAATGGCGATAAATCCTATCCGAAAGAATACCTGGAGGTGTTCTTTGGCGGTCGGGTGGCAGCCCTGCACGATTGGCGGCTGCTGGAAACCGTGGCGAAAGGGCGCCGGAAAGTCAGGCGTCACTGGTTGCGGCAGGACAAAGGCCATAAAAATGCCTGGAGCGCCTTCCTGGCTGCTGTTCAGGGACAGGGAGACCCCCCTATCCCCTACGAGCAGTTGCTGGGCGTGACGCGCGCCAGCTTTGCCGCCCTGGAATCCTTGCGCAGCGGTGAGCCTGTCCGGATTAATCCACAATGACTCGGCTGGACAGGTAGATTTCCTGTATAACTACTGGGCGTGTACTTGGTGAAAATTTCTAATTGAAATAGTTAGCCACAATGGCTGTTGATGATAAGCATGGATTTTAAACTGATCAAAGCTCTGCGCGAGCTGGGTTTCGCTAAAACTTGTTTTTACGCCCTTTATAAAACTGGGCTATTCAGCGGTTATTCCCGCTGGGCGACGCCCAACTGCAGAAAATATGCAGCACAATCACCGGGTTTAGCGCCTTTAACGCACTTTCCACAGGTCAGCCGGCAGGCAACGGAAAGCGCCGTAATTGCAGCTGATGAGATTATTCGCGGAAACCTGCGTTTGTTTGGCGGTGAACCGGTTCCTTTTGATCTGAAATCCGGTGCATCCAGAGAACATTGGACAGTGTTAGAAAAGAAGGCGCCTGAAGGGGACATCAAGCTGACTTGGGAACCTGCGCGCTTTGGTTGGGCGATCACCCTGGCCAGGGCGTATGCTTTCAGTAACAACCCGGTTTATGCGCAGGCCTTTTGGGATAAGACGCGCCTCTTTTTTGAGGCACATCCGCCCTATTTTGGGCGCCAATGGCAATCGGCTCAGGAAGTCGCCATCCGGTTGATGGCGCTGGTATTTTGTGACCGGGTACTGACAGGCGCGCCGTCCTCAACCCTTGACAACCATCAGGCTTTATGGGCGGCGGCGGCGGAGCATGCCGCGCGCATCCCACCGACGCTTGTGTATGCCCGCGCGCAGAACAATAATCACCTGCTGAGTGAAGCTGCTGGGTTGTACACCGCCGGGGTCTATCTACCGGAGCATCCCCGGGCTGAAAAATGGCGTCAATTGGGTTGGCACTGGCTCAATTGGGGGTTTCAAAACCAAATCTCAGAATTTGGAACTTACATTCAGCACAGCACGAATTATCATCGGTTGATGTTACAAATTGCACTGTTTGTCGACCACCTCCGGCGTACCTCTGCTGATGCCGAGTGGCCGCCAGCAACTTTGGAGCGGTTGGGTGCTGCCACGCGCTGGCTGTGGGCACTGACCGACCCCGAGACCGGCCAGGTGCCGAACCTCGGTGCCAATGATGGCGCTTATCTATTTCCCCTGTCTGCTCAACCCTGGGAGGATTTCCGTCCGGTTTTGGAGGCGGCTGCACGAGCCTTTTTGAAAACCTCCATTTATGACAACCCCGAGCTGGAAGAAATGGGAGACTGGTTTGACATTGCCCGCCCTGCACCATTTGGGCAAAAGCAACCCCAGGTGCCCGATATGTTGCGGGTTGTTTCCAGCAAGGGTCGGGGTTTTCTTAGGGCAGCACAATTTACAGATCGCCCTTCACATGCTGACCAGTTACATGTAGACCTGTGGTGGGATGGTGTAAACATTGCCATGGATCCGGGCACCTACAGTTATAATGCACCGGCGCCCTGGGAGAATGTATTACAAAGCAGCCAGGTGCATAACACCCTGACAATCGATGGGCAGGACCAAATGACCCTGACCGGGCGTTTTCTGTGGTTGGATTGGGCACAGGCGACTGTTTTGGGGCGTGAACTGGGTGAAGATGACCAATTTAATGGGGTGTCTGCTGTTCATGATGGTTACCAGAAGCTGGGGGCGTACCACCAGCGAAGATTAAACGGGCTAGAAAATGGCTGGGAGGTGGTCGATACCATCCTGAAGCGCGACGAGCGGGATGAAAAAGCGCATGAAGTCCGTCTGACCTGGTTAATGCCCGATTGGGGTTGGGCGGCTGAAGCAGAGGATACACTGTATATCACCGGTCCAAAATTCTCATACCGGCTAAAAATCACTGGAGCGGACCAGATCAACCTGGTTCGGGGAG